>JAGBIB010000118.1 GCA_017935195.1 Clostridia bacterium | reverse complement strand
TACCGCGCAAAGGTCATCGACTACACCGCCGACGAAATGTGCATCGAGCTGACGGGCGATCCGTCGAAGATCGACGCGTTTGTGAAGCTCATGCTTCCCTACGGCATCATCGAAATGTGCCGCACCGGTATCGTCGCACTCGACCGCGGCAGTACCTCCCTCCTCACGAAGGGCGAAACGCGGTAAAAGCGATGCCGCCCATCCCCCTAAAAAAACAAATTTTTCCATATATTTAAGGAGAACTCATCATGGCAAACAGAATTTTCTATCAGCAGGATTGCGATCTCAGCAAACTCGGCGGCAAGACCGTTGCGATCATCGGCTACGGCTCCCAGGGTCACGCACACGCGCTCAACCTCAAGGAATCGGGCGTAAACGTCGTCGTCGGTCTGTACGAAGGCAGTAAGAGCTGGGCAAAGGCAGAGTCCCAGGGCATGACCGTTATGACCGCGGCAGAAGCGGCAAAGGTTGCCGACGTCATCATGATCCTCATCAACGACGAAAAGCAGGCAAAGCTCTATAAGGAGAGCATTGCGCCCAACCTGAGCGCAGGCAAGACCCTGATGTTTGCTCACGGCTTCAACATCCACTTCGGTTGCATCAAGCCCCCCGCAGACGTGAACGTGATCATGGTTGCTCCCAAGGGCCCCGGACACACCGTAAGAAGCGAGTATCAGGCAGGCAAGGGCGTTCCTTGTCTGGTTGCTGTAGAGCAGAACGCCACCGGCGACGCTTTGGAAATCGGTCTGGCGTACGCGCAGGGCATCGGCGGCGCAAGAGCGGGCGTTCTTGAAACCGATTTCAAGACCGAGACCGAGACCGACCTGTTCGGTGAGCAGGCTGTGCTGTGCGGTGGCGTGAGCGCCCTGATGCAGGCAGGCTTTGAGACGCTGGTTGAGGCAGGCTACGACCCCAGAAACGCATATTTCGAGTGCATCCATGAGATGAAGCTGATCGTTGACCTGATCTATCAGAGCGGCTTTGAGGGTATGCGCTACTCGGTATCCAACACCGCTGAGTACGGTGACTACATCACCGGTCCCAAGATCGTAACCGAGGAGACCAAGAAGGCAATGAAGAAGGTTCTTTCCGACATTCAGGACGGTACCTTCGCAAAGGACTTCCTTGTGGAAATGTCCGATGCAGGCTCTCAGGCACACTTCAGCGCACTGAGAAAGAAGGCTGTTGCACATCCTTCCGAGGTGGTCGGCAAGGAGATCAGGGCGCTGTACAGCTGGAACGACGAAGAAAAGCTGATCAACAACTGATTTTAGTATTTTAAAATAAGAGTTTTTAACACAAGAAAAGAGGTATGTACCCATGGTGAAGGAAACCATCGTTTCGGGATTCAATAACGCCCCCCACAGATCGTTGTATCACGCCCTTGGCTTGACTAAGGAGGAGCTGGACAGACCCCTCATTGGCATTGTCAGCTCCTATAACGAGATCGTGCCCGGGCATATGAACTTAGACAAGATCACCCAGGCGGTCAAGACCGGCGTGGCAATGGCAGGAGGAACGCCCATCGTATTCCCCGCCATCGCCGTGTGCGACGGCATCGCTATGGGTCATACCGGTATGAAATATTCGCTGGTCACCCGTGACCTGATCGCCGACTCCACCGAGGCAATGGTGATGGCCCACGGCTTTGACGGTCTGGTGATGATCCCCAACTGTGACAAGAATGTGCCGGGACTGCTGATGGCATCGGCAAGACTGAACATCCCCACCGTTTTCGTGTCGGGCGGTCCGATGCTGGCAGGCAGAGTGGGCGGCAAAAAGACCAGCCTTTCCAGTATGTTTGAGGCGGTGGGTGCTTATGCGGCGGGCAAGATCGACGAGGAGAAGCTGACCGAATTCGAGGAAAAGGCTTGTCCCTCCTGCGGCTCCTGCTCGGGTATGTACACCGCAAACTCCATGAACTGCTTGACGGAGGTTCTGGGTATGGGACTACAGGGCAACGGCACCGTTCCCGCACCCTACTCGGCACGTATCGAGCTTGCCAAGCACGCAGGTATGCAGATCATGGATCTGGTAAAGAAGAATATCAAGCCCCGTGACATTATGACCGAGGCTGCGATTCGCAATGCGGTCACAGCCGATATGGCTCTTGGATGCTCCACCAACAGTATGCTCCATCTGCCCGCCATTGCAAACGAGTGCGGCATCGACTTTGATTTGGATATGGTCAACGAGATCAGCGAAAAGACCCCCAACCTCTGCCACCTTGCCCCCGCAGGACCCACCTATATGGAGGATCTCAACGAAGCGGGCGGCGTTTACGCCGTGCTGAGGCAGCTGGAGGAAGCGGGACTCATCGACTCTTCTGTCATGACCTGCACGGGCAAAACGATGCACGAAAACATTGCAAATGCGGTAAATCTGGCCGAAACGGTGATCAGACCCCTTTCAAATCCCTACAGCAAGACGGGCGGTATTGCGGTACTTCGCGGCAACCTTGCCCCCGACGGATGCGTTGTCAAGCGCTCGGCAGTGGCTCCTGAAATGCTGAAGCACGAAGGCCCTGCAAAGGTGTTTGAAAGCGAAGAAGAGGCGATCGACGCCATCTACGGCGGAAAGATCAAGGCAGGCGACGTGGTGGTCATCCGCTACGAGGGTCCTGCAGGCGGTCCCGGTATGCGGGAGATGCTGAACCCCACCTCCGCCATTCAGGGTATGGGACTGGGCTCGTCTGTGGCACTCATCACCGACGGACGCTTTTCGGGAGCGACCCGCGGTGCTTCCATCGGTCATTGCTCGCCCGAGGCGGCAAACGGAGGCCCCATCGCTTACGTGAAGGACGGAGATCTGATCTCCATCGACATCCCTTCGTACAAGATCGAGCTGAAGGTGTCCGATGAGGAGCTGGCAAAGCGCCGCGAAGAAATGCCCATCAAGAAGAAGGAGCATATTTCGGGATACCTCAAGCGCTATGCCGCTATGGTCAGCTCCGCTGACAAGGGTGCGATCATCAACCGCTTGTAAGCGATATTGAAGAAGTGAAGCGTTGCATTGAGTTCTTGCGCTCGCTTGAGACGTAATTTTTGAAAAAGAGGAACATTCTATGGGAATGACAATGACGCAAAAGATCCTTGCAGCCCACGCAGGACTTGAAAAGGTCGAGGCGGGCCAGCTGATCTTAGTGGATCTTGACAGAGTATTAGGAAACGATATCACCTCTCCCGTTGCCATCAGAGAATTCAACAATATGGGCAAGGAGGGGGTATACGACAAGGACAAGGTGACGATGGTCATGGACCATTTCGCCCCCAACAAGGACATCAAGGCGGCAGAGCAGTGCAAGATGTGCAGAAATTTCTGCAATGAAAAGGAAGTAACCCATTTTTACGATGTGGGACAGATGGGCATTGAGCACGCCCTTCTGCCCGAAAAGGGTCTGGTCATCCCCGGCGATGCGGTGATCGGCGCAGACTCTCACACCTGCACCTACGGGGCGCTGGGCGCATTCTCCACAGGTGTCGGTTCCACCGATATGGCTTGCGGTATGGCAACGGGCAAGGCTTGGTTCAAGGTGCCTTCCGCCATTCGCTTCTATCTGACGGGTGAGCTTGCCCCCTACGTTTCGGGCAAGGACGTGATCTTACACATCATCGGCATGATCGGTGTGGACGGGGCGCTTTACAAGTCTATGGAATTTGCAGGACCCGGTGTGGCATCCCTTTCCATTTACGACAGACTCACCATTTCCAATATGGCAATTGAGGCAGGTGCCAAAAACGGCATCTTCCCCGTAGATGAGCAGACGCTTGCCTATGTGAAGGAAAGAAGTGACAGAACACCTGCCATTTACGAGGCAGACGAGGATGCGGTATACGAAAAGACCATTGAGATCGATCTTTCCACCGTCAAATCCACCGTTTCCTTCCCCCATCTGCCCGAAAACACCCGCACCATCGACGAGGTGGGTGACGTGAAGATCGACCAGGTGGTGATCGGCTCTTGCACCAACGGTCAGTATAAGGATCTTTACGAGGCGGCAATGATCTTCAAGGGAAAGAAGGTTGCCAAGGGGGTACGTGCCATCGTGATTCCCGCAACCCAGGATATTTATCTCAAGGCCATTGAATCGGGCATTGCCAAGATCTTTATCGAGGCGGGATGCGTGCTTTCCACCCCCACCTGCGGACCCTGCCTTGGCGGACATATGGGCATTCTTGCAGCAGGCGAGAGAGCAGTTGCCACCACCAACCGCAATTTCGTGGGACGTATGGGTCACCCCACGTCCGAGGTGTATCTGGCAAGCCCTGCCGTAGCGGCGGCAAGTGCTATTATGGGCAAGATCGCAGGACCCAAGGAGGTGCTTTAAATGGAATTCACAGGAAAAGTGATCAAATACGGTGACAACGTGGACACCGACGTGATCATCCCCGCAAGATATCTGAACACCATCGACAAAAAGGAGCTCGCCTCCCACTGCATGGAGGATTTAGATAAGACCTTCGTTTCCAGAGTGAACGAGGGCGACATCATGGTGGCAGGCTGGAACTTCGGTTGCGGCTCCTCCAGAGAGCACGCACCCATTGCCATCAAGGAAAGCGGCATCAGTCTGGTCATTGCCAAGAGCTTTGCCCGCATCTTCTATAGAAACGCCATTAACATCGGTCTTGCCATCGTGGAGTCTCCCGAGGCGGCTGAAGCCATTGCCGAGGGTCACACCGTAAAGGCAGATCTGGACGGTGGAAAGCTGTTTGACCTTGACACCGGCAAGGAATACGGCATTGAGCCCTTTCCTCCCTTCATTTCCAAGATCATCGAAAACGGCGGTCTTGTGGAATCGGTGAAAAAGGGCGTTATCGCTTAATTCAGGTAAAACTACTCAATAGCCAAAGAGGGGATCGTACCCCTCTTCACGGCTTTATACCCCTTTTAAATGAAACGGAAGTTTCTCCGTTTTTCAGGGGAAACTATTATAAAAACGAGTGCGAAAGGACTGAATTTGTTATGAATTACAATATTGCACTGCTCAAGGGCGACGGTATCGGCCCCGAGATCGTGGAAAGCGCCGTCAGAGTGCTTGAGGCAGTGGGTAAAAAATACGGTCACACCTTCAACTTTACCTCTTATCTCATCGGCGGATGCGCCATCGACGCTACCGGCGCCCCTCTGCCCGAGGAGACCGTTGCGGGGTGTCTTGCATCCGACAGCGTTTTGCTTGGTGCGGTGGGCGGCCCCAAATGGGACACTCTGCCCGGCAACTTGCGCCCCGAAAAGGCGCTTTTGGGCATCCGCGCAGCAATGGAGCTTTACACCAATCTGCGTCCTGCAAAGCTCTATTCGGTTTTGAAGGATGCCTGCCCTCTGCGCGCCGATCTGGTGGAGAAGGGCTTTGACCTGCTGATCGTCAGAGAGCTGACGGGCGGCATCTACTTCGGTGAAAGAGGCTATCGCCAGGGGAAATACGGTGAAGAAGCATACGATACCGAGGCGTATAGCGTCTATGAGATCGAGCGCATTGCCGTTGCCGCCTTTGATGCCGCAATGAAGAGAAACAAGAAGGTGACCAGCATTGACAAGGCAAACGTGCTGGAGAGCTCCCGCCTTTGGAGAAAGGTGGTTCATCAGGTGGCAGAGCGCTATCCCGAGGTGACCCTTTCCGATATGCTGGTGGACAATGCCGCAATGCAGCTGGTGCGCAACCCTGCCCAGTTTGACGTGGTGGTGACCAGCAATATGTTCGGTGATATCTTATCCGACGAAGCATCCCAGATCACCGGCTCTATCGGTATGCTGCCCTCCGCCTCCCTTGGCGCAACGGGCAGAGGTCTTTATGAGCCCATCCACGGCTCCGCCCCCGACATTGCAGGCAAAAACCTTGCAAACCCCATCGCAACCGTGCTTTCCGCCGCTATGATGCTCCGTTACTCCTTTGGCTTGCAGAAGGAGGCAGATGCCATCGAGCAGGCAATCGACAAGGTGCTGTGTGAGGGCTACCGCACCGCAGACATTGCGGCAGGTGCAGAAGCCGTTGGCACGGTAGAGATGACCGATCTGATCATCAAGGCACTTGAGGACTGAGAGGTACGAGTATGCTGACACTGGACAAGGTATATCACGCAAAATACGTTTTAAAGGAAGCGATCAGAGATACCGATATGCTTTCTGCCCCCATCCTCCGTCCCGACTGCGATCTTTATCTGAAGTGCGAGAATCTGCAGATCACAGGTTCTTTTAAGCTTCGTGGTGCGTACTACAAGATGTCCCAGCTCACCGCAGAGGAGCGTGCAAAGGGCGTCATCGCCTGCTCTGCAGGAAACCACGCTCAGGGCGTGGCTTTGGCGGCTCAGAAGAATGGGATCGATGCCACCATTTGTCTGCCCGACAACGCCCCCATCTCCAAGATCGAGATGACCAAGAGCTACGGGGCAAGGGTGGAGCTGGTAGAAGGCGTTTACGACGATGCCTACAAAAGAGCTTTGGCTCTTGCAGAGGAAAAGGGTTACACCTTCATCCATCCCTTTGACGACGAGGCAGTGATCGCAGGGCAGGGAACCATCGGCCTTGAGATCATCGAGCAGCTGCCCGGTGTGGAGGCTGTGGTGGTGCCCATCGGCGGCGGCGGACTGATTTCGGGCGTTGCCTACGCCATCAAATCGCTGAATCCCAATGTGAAGGTCTACGGTGTGCAGGCATCGGGTGCGCCCTCAATGAGAAACTCGGTGAAGGACGGACATATTGAAAGCCTCTCCTCGGTTTCCACCATCGCAGACGGTATTGCCGTCAAGACCCCCGGTACGCTGACCTATGAGATTTGCTCCAAGTACGTAGACGAGATCGTCACCGTCAGCGACGATGAGATCGCAGCTGCCATTCTGGCACTGATGGAAAGACACAAGCTGGTCACCGAGGGTGCGGGGGCGGTTGCGGTTGCCGCAGTGATGTTCGGCAAGCTGCCCACCGCAGGAAAGAAGACGGTCTGTCTGCTTTCGGGCGGCAACATCGACGTGACCATTCTTTCCCGTGTGATCACGAGAGGCTTGATCATGTCGGGCAGAATGTGTCAGATGACCATCGAGCTTACCGACAAGCCCGGTCAGTTGAAGACCGTTTCGGCGCTCATCGCCGATCTTGGCGGTAACGTGATCGCCGTACACCACGAGCATACCAACGAGGGCTCTGCTGTAACGGGATGCTATCTGTCGCTGACTCTCGAAACGAGAAATGCCGATCATATCGTGGAGATCGAGCAGGCTCTGAAGTCGAAGGGCTTCCGCATCACCCATACGGGAATTTAAGGGTTGCCTATAAAAGTTTAAAGCAAAGAAGGATATTCAAATGAGTACGAAAATTTCAACCGAAAAAGCACCCGCAGCCATCGGTCCTTATTCTCAGGCAGTGGTTTCGGGAGGAATGGTATATACCTCGGGACAGATCGCCATCAATCCCGCAAGCGGCGCCGTTGAGGCAACCGACATTGTTTCTCAGACCGAGCAGGTCATGAAGAATCTGGGCGAGGTGCTGGCTGCTGCGGGAAGTGGCTTTGAAAAGGCTGTGAAGACCACCTGCTTCCTTGCAGATATGGGCGATTTTGCCGCATTCAACGAGGTCTACGCCAAGTATTTCATCACCAAGCCCGCAAGAAGCTGTGTGGCGGCAAAGACTCTTCCCAAGAATGTTCTTGTGGAAGTGGAAGTGATCGCAGAGGTATAAGGAGGGTGCGCCATGGAGATCAAGATTATTAGAAATGAACATCCCTCCACTCCTATTGCCGACGAAAGCACGCTCGGCTTTGGTGTGAACTTCACTGACCATATGTTTTTGATGGACTACACCGCAGAAAAAGGCTGGCACGATGCTCGCATCGTCCCCTACGGTCCCATTTCGATGATGCCCTCCTGCTCGGTGCTCCACTACGGATGCGAGATCTTCGAGGGCTTGAAGGCATATAGACTCCCCGACGGCAGCGTGCAGACCTTCCGTATGAAGGACAACATCCGCAGAATGAACGATTCGGCAGAGCGTCTTTGCCTTCCCCAGCTTGATGTGGAGGATGCCGCTCAGGCGATCAACGAGCTGATAAAGATCGACGAGCGTTTCGTTCCCCACACTCCCGGCACCTCTCTTTATATCCGTCCTTTTACCTTGGGTATGGATAAAAACTTAGGTGTTCACGGATGCAAGACCGCACTGTTCTGCGTCATTCTTTCTCCCTCCGGCTCTTACTACAAGGAGGGCATCAACCCCGTTCGCATTATGATCGAGACCGAGGATGTGCGTACTGTAAGAGGCGGCACGGGCTACGCTAAGTGCGGAGGCAACTACGCTGCAAGCCTGAGAGCGGGTGAAAAGGCAGAAAAGAAGGGCTACACCCAGGTGCTGTGGCTGGACGGTGTGGAAAGAAAGTACATCGAGGAAGTGGGCAGTATGAACGTGATGTTCAAGATCGCAGGTAAGATCGTTACCCCTGCGCTCACCGGAAGTGTTTTGCCCGGCATTACCAGACGCTCCTGCGTGCAGATGCTGAAGGACAAGGGCTACGAGGTGGAGGAACGTCTTCTTTCCATCGACGAGCTGGAAGCGGCGGCGAAAAGCGGCACGCTTGAAGAGGCTTGGGGCACGGGTACTGCGGCAGTGGTATCGCCCATTGGCGAGCTTTGCGTCAACGACGAGATCTTTGAAATCGGCGGCGGCAAGATTGGACAGGTTACCCAGATGCTTTACGATGAGTTGACCGGTATTCAGTACGGCAGATGCCCCGACCCTTACGGCTGGACTGCCAAGGTCTGAGCGGGCGTTTTCACAACGAAAAGAAAGAAAATTTTACACTCGGTGAAAATGTACTTGACAAAATATGAAAAGAAGTGTATACTAAGTACACAACTTTTTCACATTTTGTTATCAGGAAGGAAATGAGTATGCTGATCGGACAACTGAACAAGAAAGAGCTCATCGAAAAGATGGCGGATAATCTTCCTATGTTGCGCACCAAATTGGGCTTTACCCAGGAGGAGATCGCAGAAATGATCGGCGTGAGCCGTCATACCGTTATTTCCATGGAAAACAAAAAGCGTCCCATGACATGGAACACCTTTTTGTCTTTGGTCCTGATCTTTTCGGGCAACGCAGACACCAAGATGCTTTTGAAGGTTCTGGGCATCATGACTCCCGAATTGGAGGAGTTTTTAACACCCAAAAAGAAATTTGAAAAGCGGGTCTGATCTGAAGCAAAAAACAGAAGGAGTCTCAACATTGTTGTTGAGACTCCCTTGTTTTTTATTAAGACATTGCAAGCAGGTTCAAAAGAGCGCTTACATCGCTGATGGAAAAGCCCTTCGTGTTTTGATCGGAGGTGGAGTTTCCGCTGAGAATATTCAGCAACTCGGATACGTCGGAGATACTGAGTTGTCCGTCGCCCGAAAAGTCGTTCAAGTAGCGATCGTGAATGGGGACGCTTACCAGATCGCAGGACAGGGGAAGCTGATATTCTCTACCGTCTGCCGCCTTGTGGCGTATATATCCGTCGGTTGCCATAAAGACCATCAGAAGCTCGCAAATACGCTCCTCGTTGAACGCCAGATCCTCACTTACATCAAACTGCACCGATCCCAGCTTGAGGTCGCCTTCGGGCAGAGAAGCGCCGCTGTAGGTCATCTTCAGCATTCCTTCCAGAGAGCTGTCGCAGGACACACCGCTCACGGCTGGGCGAAAACTGATAAAGGAAAGCTCGGAAAGGCTGAGACTGTAGTCCAGATTGAAGCAGAAGGAAGAAACGCTTGAACTGTTTTTCAAGTATAGATCAAAGGTTAAAACACTTCCGGAAAAGGTTTTTTGAGAGGATCCACCGGTTAAAAGGACGGTGTTGTTGGGGAGGGTATAATACTGTGCGGTGTAGGTGGCGTTTTCGGTTGCGGCAACAATGGGCTTGTCCCACCCGATGAAGTAATAAAGAAGTTCGGAGGAGGTCACATCGGTGCTTCCCGTGAAGACGGGAAGGCTTCCTTCCACGCAGGAAACCACCGTATTTTTGCCGTTTACCGAGAAGGTGATGGCATACTTTTTGGGATTATAGATCTTTTGTGCGCCCACGAAGGGGGCATTGCCCGTGGCATTGACTGTTAACCCATCAAAGACCTGCGCTGTTCCAAGATAGGTGACGTTTGAAAGAGCGGAGCAGGAGGAAAAAACGTTTGCGTTTACCGTTTTCAGCGTGCGCTCTACGGTCAGCATTTTCAGATTGTCTGCACCGTAGAAGGAATAGGGGGCAAGGGCGGTGCATTCTGCGGGAATGGATGCGGCGGTGCAGTGTCCCTTGTAAAGAAGCAGAGTACCGTTTTCAACGATAAAATTGCTTTTGATCGCTGCTGTTGCCGCAGCCATTGCCGAGCGAAGAGACGACCAGCTTGCAGGTCCGCAGCATCCGTCCACGTCCAGCCCCTTCAGCTTCTGATACTGCTTTAAGGCGTTGTAGGTTGCGGTGTCAAAGGTTCCGTTTACCGTGGGAGGGGTGATGGAGGTGTTGGTCAGCGATAGGATCTTTAGGGCAAGCTGCATTTTGATCACCGCATCGCCGCTGCTTTGATTGACCTTCAGCAGGCTTCCGCCGTAAGCACCGATATCGTAGCAGGCTCCGCTTCCCTCGCCCGTGGTCTCGTAGGCGGGAATGCCGAAGGCGGCGATGTAGGTATCCGCATAGCAATAGCCCGAGGAGGTGGCGGTAACGGTGTATTTCTTTTCCTTAACCTTGTCGGACACGTTGCCCTCAACGGTATGTACGATCATTTTGTTTACGTTGCCGTAGGCATCGTAAAACAGCTCGGTGTAGTCCACAAGCCCCACGTGCTTGTACGTACTCAGCCCCAAAGAATAAACGTTTTTGGCGTTATAATAGCCAAAAAAGATCAGATCGCCTGCCTGAGGCACGTATCCGCCCCCCTTCACGGCAAGATCGTAGTAGCCCTTGAAATCAGAGCCTGCAAGAGGGTTATCGCCCACAAAGTTGAAGCCGTAGCCCGAATAGTAGTAGGGCTTTGCCGAGGTGGAGGGCTTGACGATGGAGGAAGGGACACCTGCCATGGCGGCGCACCAGGAAACGAACATTCCGCACCAGCCGCCCGCCATATTGGCAAAGCGGTTATACTCGGTGAAGTTGTTGTGACCTTCTGCCGTACCCGCTACCTGAGAGGAGTAAGAACCCTCCATATAACCCACCTGGCTGTGGGCGACAGCCATAATGTCTTCCCGCATATTTCCGGTAAGCTCCACGTTTAAAAGGTTTGCATAATAGGGGCCGGCGGTATACTCAGCGCTGGTGGCAACGGAGGGGGACAAAGCAAAAGAGGGGAGTGCGATCATCAAAAGCATCGAAACGGTTAAAAGCAAAGCCAAAAGCGTTTTGATCGGTCTTTTCATAATTGCATCCTCTCTGTTCTGTGTCGGTATTTTTATCCGTTTCTTCATGCGCTGTTTTCCAAAGCCCACCTCTTTATTATATCATTTTCGTCGCTTTCTGTCAACGGAATCTGCCCCAAAATCCTGAAATTTGACGGTAAATTTCGTGAATTTTTTGTGTCCGTTGGGAAAACTCTTCCATTTTGGCGGCGTTTTTAGAGCATAAAACTCCCTCTGCCGCAGTGGCAGAGGGAGTTGAAAGCGAATATTCAATCAAAATAAACGGGTGCGCCGGTCTCAGCTGACTTATAGATCGCCTCAAGGATCTCGGAGACCACGCAAGCCTGCTCGGGTAAAACGCAGGGGTCGGTATCGTTTAAGATGGCATCGATCCACTGCTGTGCTTCAGCGCCCGCAGAAGCCTGCTTGATGGTGCCCTCGTAATCGGAGATGGGCTTTTCCTCCACCAGCTTGTCGTCCTTATCGTAGTTTAAGATCAGTTCCTTGTTCTTGATCTGTGCACCTGCCTTGGTTCCGCACAAAACGGTGGATGCCTCGATGGGGTCAACGATGTTCAGTGCCCAAGAGGACTCCAGATTGATGGTGGCACCGTTTTTCATCACGATGAAGCCGAAGGCAGAGTCCTCCACCTTGTGCTGCTTGGGATCCCACTCGCCCCACACGTTGCCGCACTTGGGGTTGTTGAGCTTTTTGTAGGAGGTACCAAGCACCATCTTGGGCTCATAGTTGTCCATCATATAAAGGGTCAGGTCAAGAGCATGGGTGCCGATGTCGATCAGCGGACCGCCGCCCTGCTCGTATTCGTTTAAGAATACGCCCCATGTGGGGGTGGCTCTTCTGCGGATGGCAAGGGCCTTGGCATAGTAGACTTCGCCCAAAACGCCCTTTTCCATTACTTCCTTTTTCAAATAAACGCTTTCGGGACGGCAACGGTTCTGGTAACCCACGGTCAGCTTCATGCCCGTTTCCTTTGCCACCTTCACCATCTCTCTTGCCTCTTTAGCCGTCTTTGCCATGGGCTTTTCCACCATAACGTGCTTTCCTGCACGAAGAGAATCAATGGTGATGAAGCTGTGGGAGCGGTTGGGGGTGCAGATATGTACCACGTCGATGCTCTGATCCTTCAGCAGTTCCTTATAGTCGGTATAGACCTTGGCATCGGGCGTGCCGAATTCCTTCTTTGCCTTTTCGGCTCTTTCCTCAATGATGTCGCAGAAGGCAACCATTTTTGCCTCTTTGACCGTTTTTAGGCCCGGCATATGCTTGCTGTTTGCAATGCCTCCGCAACCGATGACTGCCACGTTTAAGATCTTCTTTTCCATAATCAGGTCCCTTTCTTTTTTAAGGACGGCGCTTTTGACTCTCATTCTCAAGCGCTCATATAACGGAAACATTATAGCACATTTCTTTCGATATTACTATAGTTTTTTGAAATTTTATCCGAAAACTTTAAAAAGAAATGTAAAGTCCTTGAAAAAAGAAGGGAATTGTGCTATACTTCTGCTGTTGTATACAATCACCTTTCAAAAAGAAAAGAGGACTTTTTATGAAGCATAAAAAGAAAGACAAAGGCCTTTTGCCCCAAAATACCCTTGCCAAGCCCAAGCTGAAGGACTATCTGAAGGAATATCTGATCATCACCTTCGGTGTGCTGCTGGTCGCCATCGGCGTATACTTTTTTAAATTCCCCAATAACATCTCTACCGGTGGTGTCACCGGTCTTGCGGTGGTATTGGCACAGTTCTTGCCCCTGTCGGCATCCAATATCGTGACTCTTGCCAATGCCGTGTTCCTTGTAATTGGCTTTATTGTGTTAGGCAAGGAATTTGGCTTTAAGACCTTCTACGGATCCGCTTTGCTTTCCATCTTTCTTGAGGTCTTTGACCTGATTCCCATTCCCGAGGGTACCCTTCCCATCACCGTAACTGAGGCAAATCCCAATGGGGAACCCATGCTGGAGCTGTTTTTTGCGGTGGCGTTCCCTGCGGTGGGCGCGGCGATCCTCTTTTACAACAAGGCATCCACGGGCGGAACCGATATCGTTGCCATGATCATTCACAAATATACCAGTCTTGACAGCGGCAAGGGCTTGCTTGCGGCAGACTTTGTTCTGGTGCTGCTCACCTTCCTGCAGTTTGGAGAGGCGGGCGTGACCATCAACTGGACAACGGGACTGTTGTCCGTTTCGGGTACCATTCTCAAGTCTCTTGTGGTGGACAATGCGATCGAGAGCATCAATCAGTCCAAATACTTCCTTGTGATCACCACCAAGAAGGAAGAGGTGGAGCAGTACATTATCACCAAGCTCAACCGCAGTGCCACGCATTGGGAGTGCAAGGGTGCCTATTCTCAGAGGAGCGAATACGCCATTGTGACGGTGATGAGCCGCTATCAGGGTTATCAGCTTCGTCACTACATCAAATCTATCGATCCTACCGCCTTCGTGATCGTCACCAACAGCAGTGACATCATCGGTAAGGGCTTCAGACAGGTTTAAAGAAAACGATCGCCCCGAGAAGACCCTCGGGGCGAAAAAATAGAAAGAAGAGCGCTATGGAATTCTTTATTGCAGATACCCACTTTTACGATAAAAAATGCATTTTATACGACGGCAGACCCTTTTCAGACGTGGAGGATATGAACCGTTTGATGATCGAAAACTGGAACAAGACGGTGAAGAAAGAGGATACCGTCTACATTGTGGGTGATTTTTCTTACGGTTACGGTGCCGACATCGTTTCCACCGCCCAACGTTTAAACGGCAAAAAGATCCTTATCCGCGGAAACCACGATAGCGACGTGAATTTGAAATACGCCTTTTCCGAGATTCACGATTATTTAGAGACCAAGGTGGAGGAGGGAAGCGTGATCCTCTGCCACTATCCCTTGGCATCCTTCAAGGATATGCAAAAGGGAGGCACCATCCACATTTACGGACACGTGCATAACACCTACGAAGCCAAGCTTGCAAACGACGTCTATGAGCGGATGCGCCGTTTACCCAACAGAGAATACCATTTTGAGGCGTACAATGTGGGTTGTATGCAGGACTATATGGACTACACCCCCCGTACTATCACAGAATTGCGGGAGCGGACGAAAAAGTTTGCGCTGAAATTCGACAGATAAAAGGCTTTTTATATAAAAAACTCCCGACCGAAGTCGAGAGTTTTTTTGTTGATCCTATATTGATCTTAGTCGATGGTAACCTCGTGGCCGGTCTCTGCGGACTCGTAGATCGCGCAGAGGATCTTCATCAGGGTTACGCCGTCTTCTGCAGGAGCTTCGCAAACCAGGTCGCGGTTCTTGATGCACTCTACGAAGTGGTCAACTTCCTTCTGGTAAGCGTCGCCGCCCATAGCGGTCTTGCACTCTGCCAGAGTAACGTTGGTCATGTAGTTGAGAGCCTCGGTGGTCAGGTCGAGAGTTGCACCGTCCAGCTTTGCGCCGCCCTTGGTACCGAACAGCTCGATCGCGCCGGAACCGTTCTTGATGTTCAGAGAGAAGGAAGCCTCAACGCTCATTACGAAGCCGTCCTCGAAACGGATCATAGCGGTAGCAAGGTCTTCTACGTTGCAGATGTCGTTTTCGCTTCTGGAAGCGGAGTAGTAGCCCTTGGGGGTCTTCAGGTTGGGACGGTTGAGCAGCTTCTGGAAGGTAGCGCCGTAAACGGATACAGGCTTCTTGTTGCCTGCCAGATAGCGAACCATATCGATTACGTGCACGCCCAGGTCGATCAGAGGACCGCCGCCGGAACGGGACTTGTCGCCGAACCAGCCCTCGGGGTTACCGTTTCTGCGCAGGTAGGAAACCTTAGCATAGTACAGCTCACCGAAGAAATCGCTGTTGTACAGATCCTTTAAAACCTCAGTATCGTTACCGAAACGGCGAACGAAGCCGATCTGCAGGTGCTTGCCGCTTTCCTTAGCAGCATCCAGCATAGCCTGTGCGTCTGCAACGTTGGTGGCCATGGGCTTCTCGCACATAACGTGCTTGCCTGCCTTCAGAGCAGCGATGGTCACGGGAGCGTGCTCGCTGTTCCAGGTACAAACCGAAACTGCCTCGATCTCTTCCAGCTTGAGCAGTTCCTTGTAGTCCAGGAATCTGCGCTCTTCGGGGATGTTGTAACGGTCGCCCTGAGCCTTCAGGGTCTTCTCATTGATATCGCAGATCGCATACAGCTCGGTCTCGGGGTTCTTTACGTAGGAATCAAGATGGCAATCGGAAATGGAGCCGACGCCGATAACAGCAACTTTCATCATCGTTTTAAATCTCCTTGTTGGTTATATAAAAGTTTTATAAAGTTCTTTTTGTGGAATTACAGCATCTTGATCTTGCCGCGCAGGAAGTCAGCAGCCATAATGATGTCGGCAGCGGGATCTGCACCGCACTCACGCTCGATGGTGAGGAAGCCCTTGTAGCCGATGTCCTGAAGAGCTCTCATGTAGCCGTTCCAGTTTACGTTACCGTAGCCCAAAGGCAGCTCGATGAAGGGAGCGCCCTTCTTGGTGGCAGCGATGATGGAGTCAAGCACGGGGTTGCCGGTGGACTCTTCTGCCTTTGCGTCGCCGCCTTCCTTGATGAAGTCAACGATGTCGCCTGCATAAAGCTTTGCGGGGTCAACGTTCTTGAGCATCATACCGTCCTTAGCGTGGGTATGAACGATGTACTTGGACAGACGATGAACTGCAACAGCCAGATCGTTGTCAGCGGAGCACATAACCAGGTTTGCGGGGTCGAAGTTTACTGCAACACCGGTGGAGTTCAGGGTGTCAAGGAAGTCACCCAGACGAGCTGCGGGCTCGGGACCGGTCTCGATTGCAAAGTGAGAACCCATTGCATCTGCAAATTCAGCCAGCTCAAAGCATGCTTCCTGCATAACCTTGTACTGATCGCAGGTGGTGTCTACGGGAACCTGACCGATGTGAGTGGTAACAACGTCGGTGCCGAATTCCTTAGCGAATTCCATGATGCGCTTGGACTTTTCGATCTTCTTAGCGTTGTTTTCCTTGTACTGGAAACCGCCGCGCATGCCGGCATCACCGCCGAGGTCACCGCAGATTGCGGAGAATACCATGCCTTCGCTCTTGACCATATCAAGCAGCATCTTCTGACGTTCGGTGGTCATGTTGTCAACGTGGTTTTCAGGCAGACCGTATGCGGTCATGTACATCTGAATACCCTGCGCGCCAATAGCGGCAGCCTTCTTGATGCTTTCTTCGGTACGACCGGGGAAGGATTCAACGATTACGCCAATGGGAAAATTGTACATATGAACCGTCCTTTCTTTGAAGAGGCATGGATTTTTCTAAAATTTTTGAAATCCTCTTCTTGCAAAATTCACAATTGTATTATATAATATTTTTGATGAAATTGCAAGGCACAAAATAGATATTTTTTAACACTATTCTGCTTTTTTTAAAGAATTTTTGCAAAAAATCGACAAGGAAGCACAGAAATCGGGAGGATCGGGTGAAATACGAGGTTCATCATCTGGATAACACAAAACTGCCATTTATCTTTCGTCACGACACCATGCACGCAGGGGAGAAGGATTTTACCCATTGGCACGAAAACATAGAGATCTTATATTTTGAAGAGGGGCGGGGCAGGGTCACCTCCGACTATACCGTCAGCGAAACAGCACCAGGTGACCTTTTCGTGGTCAATTCCGAAAGGCTTCATATGGTAGAATCGGCAGATGAAAAGCAGCCCGTCCACTACTATTGCCTGATCGTGGATATGGATTTTTGTCTTGCAAACGGTCTGCCTGTTTCAAGTTTGACCTTTAAAAGCAAGATCTCGGGAGACGAGGCGCTTTGTGCCCGCTTTAGGGAGCTGATCGCCGCCTACTCTCAAAAAAGTGAATTCAAGGAGGCATCCATCCGCGTTGCCGCACTGTCGCTGCTGGTTGCTCTTTGCGACCGTCATCTGGCGGGCGAGGAGGAGAGCGACGACAAGGATAGAGAGCATTTGCAAAACGTAAAGGACGCCATCAAATATATCAAGGAGCATTTCGAGGAGCGGATCACCGTGGACGAGATCGCACGAAGTGCAGGGTTGTCCACCGCCTATTTTTCAAGGATCTTCAAGGCGGTTACAGGCTACACGGTGGTGACCTATATCAATCTGATCCGTTGTCGCCACGCCGAAAAGCTGCTGAAATCGGGAAAATTCAAGGTGGGCGAGATCGCCTCTGCCTGCGGCTTTGAAAACAAGTCCTATTTTGCAAGGACCTACAAGAGACTGATGGGTGCGCTTCCCTCGGATGCGGCTGAAAAGTGACAATGATTGCCGTTTTTTGATTTTTCAATAAAAACTCCGCTGAAAGCATCGCTTCAGCGGATTTTTTCGTATGCAATTGCGGTCATTATAGACCGAGATCGGAGAAGATGACAACGGTGAAGGGGTGTTGCTCTGTTTGTCGCACAAAACGAAGGTTTTGTGCGCACCAAAAGCTTTTTGAAATTCTAAAAAACTTTTTCACGAAAAAGTTTTTTAGCGGGGTGCGGGGCAGTGCCCCGTGAACTACACAGCGTCCCGAAATTGTTTTGTCATCCTCTGTTCTGTCTGAAGACCTCGAATGCCAGAATAGAGGCGGCGGAGGCGGCGGACAGGGCGGCGTCGAAGGGTCTGCCGTAGTCAAGGCGGACGATAGTGTCGCATTTTTCAAGAACGGGGGCAGAGATCCCCCTTTTTTCTCCTCCGACCACCAGCAAAAGGGGCTTTTTTAAGTCGGCATCGTATACCGATACCGAGTTTGGCAGATCGGCACAAACGATTCGATAGCCCTTGGTTTTGAAGAGCTTCACGCACTCCTCGGGGCTTGCAAGGTAGAGGGGCATCCTTTCGCTTGCCCCCGCAGAGGAGCGGCAAACGGTGCCGTCGGCACCCTCTCGTACACCGCCCGTCAAGATCACCCCGTCCACGCCCGCGGCGTAAAGGGAACGTAAAGCGTAGCCGAAATTGAAGGGATCCTCAATGCCCTCCATCATCACATAAAAGCCGCCTTCGGAAATATGCTCTTTTAAAAGCGAGGGGAAGGTGCGACCCGTGCAAAGGGCAAGCACCCCGCCGTGGCTGCTGCCCGAAGCCCTCTTTTCAATTTCAGCCTTGGGAGTGAGGATGACGGGAAAGCCAAACTCCTGCCCGCGGTGGCAGAGGAAGGCGTATTCCTTCATATTCTTTTTTTGCCGCTCTTCGTTATAAAGCAGGGCGGTGATCCGGCGGTCGCTGACCCCG
>JAGBIB010000010.1 GCA_017935195.1 Clostridia bacterium | reverse complement strand
CCGAAGAGATCGTTCACTCCTATCCTCACCACGATCGCTGCAAGAAGCCCGTCATCTTCCGCGCCACCCCCCAGTGGTTCTGCTCGGTTGAGTCCTTCAAGGAGCAGGCGATCAAGGCGATCGAAAACGTAAAATGGTATCCCGCCTGGGGTGAAGAGCGGATGATCAACATGATCCGCGAAAGAGCCGACTGGTGCATCTCCCGTCAGCGTCGCTGGGGTCTGCCCATTCCCGTCTTCTACTGCAAGGACTGCGGCAAGCCCGTTTCCACCCCCGCATCCATTGAAAAGATCTCGGCGCTCTTCGACGAGTTCGGCTCAAACGTCTGGTTTGAAAAGACCGCCATGGAGCTGGTTCCCGAAAACTTCACCTGCCCCCACTGCGGCGGCAGCGAATTTGACAAGGAAAAAGACACCCTTGACTGCTGGTTTGACTCGGGCTCTACCCACTTTGCTTCCCTGATGAAGGATACCCCCGAGCTGTGGCCCGCAGACGTTTATCTTGAGGGCGCAGACCAGTATAGAGGCTGGTTCCAGTCCTCTCTGCTGACCTCTGTCGGTGCCTTTGACGGCGGTGCCCCCTTCCGTCAGGTGCTGACCCACGGCTGGGTGGTGGACGGCGAAGGCAGAGCCATGCACAAGTCGCTGGGCAACGGTGTTGACCCCGCAGACTTAATCAAGGACTTCGGTGCAGACATCGTGCGTCTGTGGACCGCATCCTCCGACTACCACGTGGACGTGCGCTGCTCCAAGGAGATCTTCAAGCAGCTGTCCGAATCCTACAGAAAGATCAGAAACACTGCCCGCATCATTCTTGCAAACGTAGGAGACAAGGGTAGTGACTTCGATCCCGATCTGCATATGGTATCCCCCGAACAGTATCAGGACATCGACCGCTGGATTCTCTCCCGCTTCAATACGCTGGTGGGTACCGTACGCGAGGCATACAACAACTATCAGTTCCACATCGTTTACCACGAGATCCTCAATTTCTGCACGGTGGATCTGTCCAAGATCTACATCGACGTGACCAAAGACCGTGTGTACACCGAAAAGAAGGACAGCGTGGCAAGACGTGCCGCACAGAGCGCCATGTTCACCGTCCTTGACGGTCTTGTCCGCCTCATTGCCCCCATCCTTGCCTTCACCTCCGACGAGATCTGGCAGATGATGCCCCACAAAAAGACCGACGATGCCTCCCACGTCCTCTTTAACGATATGCCCGAGTATATCGAAAACGATCCCTTTGCAGAGGTTGCCGCAAAGTACGATGCCTTCTTCTTACTGCGTGACGACGTATTAAAGGCCCTTGAAGTGGCCAGAAACGACAAGAAGATCGGTAAGTCGCTGGAGGCAAAGGTGACCATCTTCACAGAGGATGAACAGAAGGCAGAGCTTCTTGAAAGCTTTGGTGCTGAGCTTGCCACCCTCTTCATCGTTTCCGAGGCGACCGTTGAAAGATCCGCCGCACCCGAGGGTGCCGTGGAAGGACAGAGCGGCATTTTTGCCCTTGCCGAGGCGGCTGAGGGCTGCAAGTGCGACCGCTGCTGGACGGTTGTAAAGCAGGGTGAAAAGACCGAGGACGACGGATTCCTTTGCATCCGTTGCCTTGAAAACATCAAGTAATTATGAAAAAAACGGTAAACAAAGCAGTCCTTTGCGCCTGCCTTGGCGTGCTGATCCCCCTACTTGACCATCTGACCAAGTTCCTTGTCAGAACCTTTATGGAGGTGGGGGACAGCATCCCCGTCATTGAAGATTTCTTCCATCTGACCTACGTTTTAAACGACGGCATGGCTTTCGGAATGGCAGGGGACAATATGCGCTGGGTCTTCATGCTCATGACCCCCATCGCTCTCGTGGCAGTCACCGTCTATATGGTTCTCTTTTTCAAGAAGCTGGACACCCTTTCCTGCCTTTCGCTGACCATGATCTTAATGGGCGGTGCCTCCAATATGGTGGACCGCATCTTCTTCATCCATTTAGATCCCACAAGCACCGGTCTTTTTGACGGCAGAGTGGTGGATATGTTAGACTTCTGCGGCATTTGGAACGCTGTGTTTAACGTGGCGGATTCCTTCGTGGTGGTGGGCGTATTCCTCTTCCTCTTTGCCTTTATCAAAAACGACATCATGGAAGCAAAGGCAAAAAAAGCCGCACTTGCCGCCAACGAGGAAGAAAAACAGGTACAAAGCCCTGCAAAAGAGCAACCAAACGAGGACGAAGCGCAATGACCGAAAAAGAGCTGACCGTTCCCTCCGAGCTTGCGGGCAATAGGCTCGATGCCGCAGCCGCAGCCCTCTTTGATCTGACAAGATCGGCCGTTCAGGGACTGATCGAAAAGGAGGCGCTCCTTGTAAACGGCAAAAGTGCCGACAAAAAACAAAAGGTGAAGGAGGGGGACGTCCTCCTTCTCCTTCTGCCCGACCCCGAGCCCTGCGACGTGCTTCCTCAAAACATCCCCCTTGAGATCGTTTACGAGGACGAGCATCTGGCGGTGGTCAACAAACCCAAGGGCATGGTGGTGCATCCCGCAGCGGGCAACCCCGACGGCACGCTTGTCAACGCCCTTTTATACCATCTTGACAGCCTTTCGGGCATCAACGGCGTTCTTCGCCCGGGGATCGTGCATCGCATTGACAAAAACACCAGCGGCCTTTTAATGGTCGCCAAAAACGACAAAGCCCACCTGCATTTAAGCGGGCAGATCAAGGAGCATTCCTTTTTCAGGCAGTACGAATGCATCGTCATCGGCAGGATGAAGGAGCCGACGGGAGAAATCGATGCCCCCATCGGCCGCCATCCCGTAAAAAGACAGCAAATGGCGATCGTGAAGGACGGCAGGCAGGCACTCACCCGCTATGAGGTGCTGGGCGAATACGCCGGCTTTTCCCATCTGAAATGCACCCTTTACACCGGGCGCACCCACCAGATCCGCGTGCATTTATCAAGCATTGGGCATCCCATCCTTGGCGACAGCCTTTACGGAGGGGGAAGCACCCCCTTTGAAAAAAAGCACGGCGCACTACTCACCGAGCAGACCCTGCACGCCAAAACGCTGGGCTTTATACACCCCGCCACGGGACAGTATATGGAGTTTACCTCCAAATTGCCCGACTATTTTAAAAAGCTACTGGAGATCCTGAAAAACAACTAAAAAATAATTCACTATCACTCTACCTCTGGTTTCCGCCCATTCGCGGAAGAAAGGAGCTTACAACCATGGAAAAACAAAAATTTTATCTGACAACCGCCATTGCCTACGCTTCAAGAAAGCCTCACATCGGCAACACCTATGAGATCATCCTCGCTGACGCCATCGCCCGCTATAAAAGACAGCGTGGCTACGACGTGCATTTTCTGACGGGTACCGACGAGCACGGTCAGAAGATCGAGGATCTTGCCAAGGAAGAGGGCATCTCCCCCAAGGAGTACGTGGACAAGGTGGCAGGACAGATCAAGGAGATCTGGGACGGCATGAACACCACCTACAGCCGCTTCATCCGCACCACCGACGAGGATCACGAAAGAGTGGTGTCCCACATCTTCAAGAAGCTGTACGATCAGGGCGACATCTATAAAAACGAATACGAGGGCTGGTACTGCATCCCCTGCGAGTCCTTCATCACCGAATCTCAGCTCAAGGAGGGCAAATGCCCCGACTGCGGAAGAGAGGTGACCCGCACCAAGGAAGAGACCTACTACTTCAAGATGACCAAGTATGCAGACCGCCTCATCAAGCACATTGAGGAAAACCCCGGCTTCATCGAGCCCGAAAGCCGCAAGAAGGAGATGCTCAACAACTTCCTTCTGCCGGGTCTTCAGGATCTGTGCGTGTCCAGAACCTCCTTCAAGTGGGGCGTGCCCGTTCCCTTTGACGAGAAACACGTCATTTATGTCTGGATCGATGCGCTGTCCAACTATATCACCGGTCTTGGCTACGATGTGGACGAAAAGGGCGCTCTTTACAGCAAATACTGGCCTGCCGACGTGCACATCATCGGCAAGGACATCCTCCGCTTCCACACCATTTATTGGCCCATTATGTTGATGGCTTTGGGCGAGCCTCTGCCCAAAAAGGTCTTCGGACATCCTTGGCTGCTTTCGGGCATGGACAAGATGAGCAAGTCCCGCGGAAACGTGCTGTACGCCGACGATCTTGCCGCCAAGTTTGGCGTGGACGGCGTGCGCTACTACGTGCTTGCCGAAATGCCCTACGGGTCCGACGGCACCATCTCCTATGAAAACATCATCAAGAGATATAACACCGACCTTGCAAACAATTTAGGCAACCTCTTTAGCAGAACTCTGTCCATGACCGAGAAATACTTCGGCGGCGTCATCCCCGCACCCACTGCGGCAGGCGAATTTGACGAGGATCTGAAGGAAACCTGCAAATCTTGCCTTGAAAAGTACGAGCAGGCAATGGACACCTACCACGTGGCAGATGCCTTAGAGGAGCTGTTCACCATGCTGCGCCGTGCCAACAAGTATATCGACGAAACCACCCCCTGGACTCTTGCCAAGGACGAGGCATTGGGGGAGCGTCTGGGTACCGTCCTCTATAACCTGCTGGAGACCCTGCGCCTTGCCGCAGTTGCCCTTTCTCCCTTTATGCCCGCAAGCTGCGAAAAGATCCTCTCTTCTCTGGGCACTGGTATTCCCACCGACTATGAGAGCCTGCAGACCTTTGGCGGCGTGAAGGCGGGAGAAGCCCTTGCAAAGGCAGAGATCCTCTTTGCCCGCATCGACGAGAAGAAATTCCTTGAGGAGATCGAAAAGGAAGAGGCAGAGAAGGCGGCAAGGAATGCCCCCGAGCCTGCAGCCCCCAAGCCCGAGGAGATGCCCCTTATTGAATTTGACGATTTCATGAAGGTGGAAATCCGTTGCGCAAAGATCCTTGCGGCGGAGCCGGTAAAGAAGGCAAAAAAACTGCTGAAATTGCAGGTAGACCTTGGCTACGAGCAAAGACAGGTTGTTTCGGGCATTGCAAAATACTATAAGCCCGAGGAGCTGGTGGGCAAGAAGGTGGCGCTGGTGTGCAACTTAAAGCCCGCAGTACTTTGCGGAGTGGAGAGCAACGGCATGATCCTTGCTTCGGGCGAGGAGGACGTGAAGGTTCTCTTCCTTGACGAGACCACCGCCCTTGGGGCGCGTATCCGCTGATGCGCCTTTATGACACCCACGCCCATTATAACGACGGCAGATTTGAAGAATACGAAGGGGGCGCTGAGGCGCTCCTTTCTCACCTTCACGAAAAAGAGGGCGTGGACTTCGTTTTAAATGCCGCAACAAGTCTTGAAAGCTGTAAAGAGGTGCTTGCCCTTGCCGAGCGCTTTGACTTTTGCTACTGTGCGCTGGGTATCCACCCCGAGGACTGCGGCAAAGAACAAAGCCCCGGGGAGGCGGTAGCCGCTCTGCGGGCGCTTTGCAAGCATAAAAAGGTTCTTGCCGTGGGGGAGATCGGTCTTGACTACTATTGGGAAGAAAATCCCCCAAAAGAGACTCAAATCTCCTATTTTGAGGCGCAGATGGCGCTGGCAAGAGAGCTTTCCCTGCCCGTGGTCATTCACGACAGGGACGCGCACGGCGACGTATTCGACATCCTTGCCCGCTATCCCGACGTGGTAGCCATCCTCCATTCCTACTCGGGCTCACCCGAAATGGCGCGCCAATACCTGCAAAACCCCAACCGCTATATCTCCTTTTCGGGGGTGCTGACCTTTAAAAATGCAGTGAAAACGGTGGAAACGGCAAGGATCGTGCCGGAAGAGCGCCTTCTTTGCGAGACCGACTGCCCCTATCTTGCCCCCGTACCCTACAGAGGAAAAATGAATCACTCGGGCTATATGGCAAAAACGGTGGAAAAGCTTGCCGAGATCAAAGGACTGCCCGCCGAAGAGCTGGCAGAGCGCCTTGCGGAAAACGCCCAAAGGGTGTTCTTCAGAAACGGAGCAAAAAGCACCGTCACCCCATAAATCGAGTAGGAAGCTAACCATTACTTGATTAGCTGT
>JAGBIB010000117.1 GCA_017935195.1 Clostridia bacterium | reverse complement strand
TTTATCGCCGGTTTCGCATTTGTTTTACAAATGCATCGGGCTGCACCCATACCCCTATCTTATTTCTCCGATAAGGACATCACCCATTAAAGAAGAGCGTTTTTTACCTTTTCTGCGGCATCGACATCATGGATGCCCACAAGTCCCACGGCCCTGATAAAGCGATGTAACCGCTCCTCGGATAGGATCGAGGGCTCGCCCGAAAGAAAGGAAAGGGTGGGTCGGGCGTAATCGGGTATCTCCAAGGCGTAGCGATCGATGAGGCGCGCGTTGAGCTTGTCGTAGTCGCAGTAGATCTCCTTTGAAAAGCAGCTCATATCCACCATCAAACTGTAAAAAAGCTTGTCGGTGAGCAGATGCAGATAGTAACCCCGACGGTAGCCGTCAGCAAGCCCCTGCTCTAAAAGGAACAGATCGGGACGGCACTGACTGCTGGCAGGGCCGTAGTGAGAGGCAGGCTTTGGCAGAAAATCGGGGGCAAGTACCCCTTCAAGGAAGCCCTGCTTATCGGGTTCCTCGTGGTTCTTCAGATATTCTGCGGCAACCGCCAGATGAATGGTGTACGAGGGCATAGTGCACTCCTTTTCGTTGCTTTTGAACCATTATACCACATTATACAAAAATCGCAACCATTCGATTGTACTTTTTTAAGAATCTTCTATTTGCTTCTCTCGTTTTTTTCAAGGAGTTCCAATATCTGTCTTGTGTTTTTTTCATTATTGCACATTTTTTCAACCAGCTCTCCAAAAGCAAACATGAGCCAAAAAGAAAGCAATGCACCAACAGGACCGCATATCAATGTGATCAATCCGGTCATAGTTGAAGAGCCTTCATGGTAGATCATATATATTCCCACCACAATAGCGGCCACAGTTTCGAGAACAAATGCCCATATTGCCACTCTTTTCACTTGCAAGCCTATATTTTTATAGATAGAATTCAAAAAGCCAACCATTTCTTGTCCTCCCTTTCCGGAATGTCATCTTATTTTCAGAACACCCAAAACAACCATTGTTTGTATGTAACAAATTGTTACATATTTATTGTAACACAGTGTTACAATAAAGTCAAGAGGTGATTTGATGATTGGGTTAAAAAACATTCGCAAACAGCGAAATTTAAATCAACAAAAGGTTGCAATGGATCTGAGCATTTCAAGAGAAGCCCTCTCCTATTATGAAAACGGCAAACGGGAGCCTTCCCTTGCCTTGCTTGTTGCCATGTCAAAATATTTTAACGTCTCCATCAACTACCTGATCACCGGAGAGGAATTTCAAAAAAGATGAGCTTTCCAAATTGGTGGGCTCTTTTTTGAACCTCCGGTGGTTTTTCAAGAAAAATCTTCCTTCTCTTCCACAGGATAAAACAGCCATATTTGCAGATAATAGTCTTGCAAGTAAAATTGCCGCTATCGTTTGTCTGTCAAACGCTGTGTTTATTGTGTTTTAAAGGAGATTTATATAGATGAAAGCAACAGGAATCGTCAGAAGGATCGACGACCTTGGAAGAGTGGTCATCCCCAAGGAAATCAGAAGGACTATGCGCATCCGCGAGGGCGACCCGCTGGAGATCTACACCGATCGGGAGGGCGAGGTCATCTTCAAGAAGTATTCGCTGATGGGCGAGCTGAATGAATTTGCGGGACAGTACGCCGACACCCTTTTCAAAACCGCAGGGCTGGCAGTCGCCATATGCGACAAGGACGCCGTGGTTGCCACCGCAGGACTTCCCAAGAAGGAATTTGCCGAAAAAAGAGTGTCCGAGCGAGGGGAGGAGGCGATGGAAGGACGCACCCTCCTTACCTGCACCCCCGAAGATCGCTTCGAGCTTACCGCCGACGGACACTCGTCCTTCAGGGTGTCGGTCTTTGCCCCCATCCTCTGTGAGGGGGACGTGATCGGTGCCGTGGTTTCTTTAAAAAATGAGGGCGCAGACCCTCCCCCCGTCTCTTCCGAGGTGGAGCAGTCTCTCATTCGCACCGCCGCCACCTTCCTTGGCAAGCAGCTTGAAAGCTGAATGAAAACAAAAATGGGGTGTCTCAAATGCATTCTGCAGTTGAGACACCCTTTTTTTATATGAATATCAGAATTACTGAGCAGCCTCAACGATCACGTTGAAGTCCTCTGCCTTCAGAGAAGCGCCGCCGATCAGGCCGCCGTCGATGTTCTCCATAGCCAGCAGACCTGCTGCGTTCTTTGCGTTCATGGAGCCGCCATACTGCACGATCAGCTGCTTGCCGACCTGCTTGCCGTACTTCTGAGAAACAACAGAACGGATGATTCCGCAAACCTCGTCAGCCTCTTCGTTGGTAGCGGTCTTGCCGGTACCGATCGCCCATACGGGCTCGTAAGCGATGATCACGTTTGCCATCTGCTCTGCGGGAACGTTCTGCAGTGCAAGCTTGGTCTGGCGGGAAACGACCTCAGCGGTGATGCCGCTCTCTCTTTCGGAAAGAAGCTCGCCCACGCAAACGATTGCGGTCAGACCTGCATCCAGGGCTGCCTTGGTTCTCAGGTTTACAGTCTCGTCGGTCTCACCGAAGTACTGTCTTCTCTCGGAGTGACCGATGATGACGTACTGCACGCCGCATTCCTTCAGCATGCTTGCGGAGATCTCGCCGGTGTAAGCGCCCTTGTCGGCAAAGTGTACGTTCTGTGCGCCAACCTTGATGATGGTGCCCTTCACTACCTGTGCCACGGTGGGGATGTCAACGTAGGGTACGCAAACCACAACGTCGCAACCCTTCTTGCCCTTCACCTTGGAGTAAATGTCGGTGATCAGTTCCTTTGCGGCACCGGGAGTCATATTCATCTTCCAGTTGCCTGCAATAACCTTTCTTCTTCTTCTGCTGCTCATGTTTAGAATTCCTTTCGTTTATGAAAAATGCATTATGCAACATTCAGCCTTCGGGTAGCTTTTGCACCCGAAGGCGAATGAAAATATCTTGTTTGAGCCCTCTTTTTCGGCTCTTTTTGAGGTTTTTCGAGGCTATTTAACGATTATTTGTCGTTGAGTGCCGCAATACCGGGCAGATCCAGACCCTCAAGGAACTCAAGGGACGCACCGCCGCCGGGGGAGATGTGGGTGATTCTGTCTGCAAAGCCGAACTGCTCGCAAGCTGCTGCCGAGTCACCGCCGCCTACGATAGAAACGCAGTCGGAGTCAGCCAGTGCCTGTGCTAAAGCAATGGTGCCCTGTGCAAGAACGGGGTTCTCGAACACGCCCATGGGGCCGTTCCATACAACGGTCTTTGCATTTGCGATCTCAGCGGCAAAGAGCTCCTTGGTCTTTGCACCGATGTCCAGACCCATCTTGTCTGCGGGGATCGCATCGGAGGATACGGTCTCGGTCTCGATCTCAGCATCAATGGGGTTGGGGAATGCGGAAGCAACCACGGTGTCAACGGGCAGAAGCAGCTTTACGCCCTTCTCCTCTGCCTTCTTGAGCATTTCCTTGCAGTAGTCAAGCTGCTCGCCCTCAAACAGAGAGGTGCCGATGCCGTAGCCCTTGGCAGCAAGGAAGGTGTATGCCATGCCGCCGCCGATGATCAGGGTGTCTACCTTGGTCAGCAGGTTGTTGATAACCTTGAGCT
>JAGBIB010000116.1 GCA_017935195.1 Clostridia bacterium | reverse complement strand
GGGGTGGAGATATAGTCCTTGAAGCGTCCGGGAATGGACTTGAACATATCGTGGATAATACCAAGCACGGTGTAGCACTCAAGTTCGGTTTCGGTGATGATTCTCAGTGCATAAAAGTCATAGATCTCATCAAAGCTCTTACCATGCTCGTACATCTTCTTATAGATGCTGTAGACCGTCTTTACTCTGCCCTCCATGGTAAAGTTGAAGTTCAGCTCGGTCAGCTTGTCCGAGATATCATCCCTTGCCTTCTGCAGGAAATTGATGTTTAAACCGTACCTGCGGTCAATGTCATTTTTGATCTCGTTATAGCCGATGGGATCAAGGAAGGATAAGGACAGATTTTCAAGCTCGTGCTTGATCTTCTGGATACCCAGACGGTGTGCAAGAGGTGCAAAGACCTGCATGGTCTCAAGAGCGGTGATACGTCTCTTGTTTTCGGGCTTTGCATAAAGAGTGCGCATATTGTGGAGTCTGTCGCACAGCTTGATGAAGATCACGCGGATATCCTTTGACATGGCAAGAAACATCTTACGAAGGTTTTCCACCTCCTGCTCCTCCTTGTCGGCAAAGGGGATCTTCTCCAATTTGGTCAGACCGTCCACCAGCATTGCCACGGGATAGCCGAATTTGTGGCTGATGATGTCAAGAGAGACCTTGTCCTTACAGTCCTCCACCGTATCGTGCAAAAGTGCGGCACAGATCGAATCGGTGTCCAATTCCAATCCCGCCACGATCTGCGCTACGGCAACAGGGTGGGAAATATAGGGCTCGCCGCTGATGCGGAATTGTCCCTCATGCAACTCCTTTGCAAACTCATACGCAGCCGTGATCTTGGCAAGATCGTAGTTCTTTTCGGTCTCTTTTAAAGTGATCAACAGTCCCGAAATGCCGTCAGTCATACTATCATCCTTTCCGTTTTGTCATCTGCCTTGCCGCAGGCGTGCTTCAGCCCCCCGAAAGGGCACGAGCGGCAATATATAATTTTGAACGTTCAATATCCGCTTTTTTGTCTGTTTTTATCAGCTTAAACGACAATAAGTCACCCGCAAGGACCGGATCCTCATGGGGAAGCTTTTCCACAGTCATCAAGCCCTGCTCTTCAAAGATCAGCAAGATCAGCTTGCATACTGCAGTGGAAAACAGATCGTTTTCCTTTGTCAACCGTCTTAAAGAAAAAACATTCTCGTTTGTTTTATCAAGAGCTTTTAATGCCAGATAGACCTTCACAAATGCATTTCTGTCCGGTATATGAAGGGGAGGAATCTGTCCTTTTTCAAGAAGATCCGTCTGATCTTTTTCGATTTGCATCTCTGCCAGAGTGCTCCCTGAGGGAAGTACTCTTCGAAGAAGCAGTTGTACGCTCCTGCGCCCGAGATACTCGTTTACCGTCAGTTCAAAAAGGAGATCGGCATCATCATATTGAATATAGGGAAAGAGTGCCGTTTTTTGATTGAACAGCAAGGCTGTATAGAATAAACCGTCCTTTTCCGCAAGTATCTTGGTATGTGCGCCCCCGGAGAGAGCTGTTATTTGTTCAAGTCTGACATCCTTCAGTAAAAACTGAGGAATGCGATTTCCTGTGCCGTAAGGCTCCAGAAGAGCAAGCGACTCGGCAAAGGGTAAAGAGAGATCCAATGTTGACAAACACATATCAACCGTAATCCCATCTTGTTGCGTTATAAATTTGGATTTTTCTCTTGCGTCCTCGGTGATCTCTTTGATAAACCGCTCTACGTTTTGTCTTTTCAAGGTCAAGCCTGCCGCCTGCTCATGTCCACCATACTTTTCAAGCAACGGCGCACGATCTTCAAGCAGCTGAACAAGATCCATTCCTTCAATTCCTCTGCCCGATCCATACCCGTACTCATCATCAAGCGAAATCAGGATCACCGATGATTTCAGCCTCTCCGTCAGTCTTGCTGCGACGATGCCAAGCACGCCTCTGTGCCATCCTTCACCCGCCAGCACAGTCAAAGGATCCTGAACTGTCTCTTTTTTTGCTATGAGCGCATACGCCTCTTTCAAGATTTTCTCTTCTTCAGCTTTTCTTTGAAGATTATAATTACAAAGCTCCTTGGATAGCAAGAGCGCTTCTTCTTTTTCGTCGGTGAGAAGAAGCTCCAGAGCGCGATCCGCTCTGCCCATTCTTCCGGCAGCATTGATGTGAGGAGCCAACCGATAGCCTATAGTCGAAGAATTCAACTCCGGCTTTTTTCCCGACAATTCTTTGATCAACGACGAAATTCCGAGAGTACCTCCCGTTTTCATCCGCTCAATGCCCTTCTTTACGATGTATCTGTTTTCATCAAGCATCGGCATCACGTCTGCAACCGTACCAAGCGCCACAAGATCACCGTAACGATCCAACATTTCTTCGGCGATCAGATTACAGTTCTTATCGGGACAACGTACGCCCTCAATGGCACAAACCAGTTTAAATGCTACACCTACGCCCGCAAGACCCTTGAAGGGATAACCTCCGTCTAACCTCATGGGATTGATCACACCCACGCATTTTGGAAGGGATCCGGTGCATTCGTGGTGGTCTGTTACCACTGTTTCAATGCCCAGCTTCTTTGCATAGTCGATCTCCTCCGGTGCCGTTGTTCCCGTATCAACCGTGATCATCAAGCTGATGTGCTCTGATAAAAAGCCGTCAAGAACATCTTTGCTTAGTCCGTATCCCTCGGCAAGACGGTCAGGAATATAGCAAAAAACCGATGCACCGATGCTGCTGAGATACCTCTTCACGATCGCTGTCGAGGTAACACCGTCCGCATCGTAATCTCCGTAAATGAGGATCTTTTCTTTCTGTTTAACAGCAGAGAGGATCCGACCCACAGACTGTCTCATATCCGTGAAAAGGAAAGGATCGTGCAGATCAGACACACCGGGTGACAAAAAGGATGTGATTACTTCCCTGTCTGTAAGTCCTCTTGAATGAAGCAAAGCAATCAGCTGCACGGGAAGATCAAGCTCACTTGCCATCCTCACCACTTCGCTATTGCTATACAGATCACCCGACACCAAGGATTTAACGTTCATTACCTTGATCCTCCTTTGAAAGAACCTCTACTGCGGTATAGTTGATACGGAGAATCTTGCGCTTTTCCGCAATGAAATGAACAGCAATCAGCACAACAATCCAAAGAACGAAAAAGCAGACTACAGCCAATCTTCCGTCCGCTATGCCATAAACCGCAAAGGCACCGCCGAAAGCACTCAATAGCGGAAGCAAGAAGATGGCAACGTAAGCCAAAATCATTTTTGAGGTCACCGTCTGCAAAAGCACGCTATCGCCCTTCTCTGCTTGGCATCTGTTGTCCGCATTGATCGTTTGAAAGGGACAGCCGCAAGCAAAGGTACATCCGTTCTTTCCTTTTGCACAGCCTTCACAACCCTCTTCACGATCCAAGTGAACGAGAAGCGTATTCGAATTTTTATCAACATCAACGACCGTTCCCTTTTGGGTCATACGCTCCTCCTACCGAAAATCACTTTGTCGGACTATACGTTGAGATCACCTTGTATGCAATCTTCAATCCATCTATTGCGGCACTGGTAATGCCTCCCGCATACCCGGCACCTTCACCTGCAGGATAAAGATTACCGCAGCCCGGTGCAGACAGATCCTCATTTCTGAGAATGCGTACGGGCGCAGAGGTCCTGGTTTCCACACCGGTAAGCACCGCATCACTACAAGCATAGCCTCTGATCCTTTTTTCAAAGATCGGAAAGCCCTTTTTCATCATTTCCGAAACATGAGACGGGAGAACCGTTGCCAAATCAGAAAGGCTATGATGCTCACCGCCTCTAAAGGACGGCAAAACCCTTTGGGGCTCTGTTCCTTTCCCTCCGGAAAGAAAATCACCCAGCGTCTGAACGGGGGCATTATAGTTCCCTCCCGCTATTTCAAACGCCCTCCTTTCAAGGGAGCGTTGATAAGCGATCGCTTTTTGGGGTGTACCTCCGTAATCATGTCGAAGAACGGACACGGCAATAGCGGCATTTGCATTTTTGCCATCTCTTGCATAATTGCTCATGCCGTTGACAACAAGACCGCCCTCCTCGGAACAAGAAAACTTGACTTCTCCTCCGGGACAAATACAGACGCTGTAAACGCCTCTATCCCCTTCTCTATAGGACAG
>JAGBIB010000115.1 GCA_017935195.1 Clostridia bacterium | reverse complement strand
TCCACACAGCGTTTCCAGGTAATGCTCTCCGGGTCTATGTTCAAAGCATTGCCCTGATAGATATGGTTATCCACAATGGCTGCAAGCAGGTTGTTTGCAGCGCCGATAGCGTGAATATCACCGGTAAAGTGGAGATTTATATCTTCCATGGGTACCACCTGGGCATAGCCGCCTCCCGCCGCGCCGCCCTTGACACCGAAAACGGGGCCGAGAGAGGGCTCACGCAGAGCAACCATGCTCTTTTTGCCGATCCGACGAAGTCCGTCGGCAAGTCCGATGGTGGTGGTGGTCTTTCCCTCGCCCGCAGGGGTGGGGGTGATGGCGGTAACGAGGATCAGCTTGCCCTCCTTGCCTTCCTTTTGCAGGAGCTTCGTGTCGATCTTGGCTTTGTAGTTGCCGTATTGCTCTAGATACTCTTCGTCAATGCCCGCAGTCTTTGCGATCTCCTTGACGTGCTTCATCTGCGCCCTCTGGGCGATCTCAATGTCGGTCAGGTATTCTGCCATGATGGTACTTCCTTTCTTTTTATTTATTTTTACGGGGAAAACTTTATCGGGGAAAACTTTCCCGAAAAAGCTTTTCCCCGTACCCCTTTCAAAAACTTTTGACGGGGTATTTATTTTTTATTCCTTCCAAAGTTTTTGGGATTCTTAAACCCTTTTTTCAAAAAGGGTTTAAGCGGGGTTTGGGGCAGAGCCCCATAAATCTTTTTGGCGGGGTTTGGGGCGGCACCCCATAAAGCAATCGTTTTTTTCGGGGAAAACTTTCCCGAAAAAGCTTTTCCCCGCACCCCTTTCAAAAACTTTTGGAGGTTTTTTTATTCTTTTATCCTCTCAAAGTTTTTGAGGATTCTGAAGGAACTTTTTTCAAAAAGGTCCTTTAGCGGGGCATGGGGCAGCGCCCCATATAACCAAACAGGCAAAAAGCGGCATTTGAAGTTCAAATGCCGCTTTGTATCTTGTTAGTTGCCCTTGAAATACTTCACGGCAGAAGCAAACAGCTTCATATCGTATTCGCCGATCACGTTCTTATAAAGATCCTTACCGATTCTTTCGGAGTGACCCATCTTACCCAGCACTCTGCCGTCGGGAGAGACAATGCCCTCGATGGCGCAGACAGAGCCGTTGGGGTTGAAGGCGGTATCCATGGTGGGGTTGCCCGCAAGATCCACGTACTGGGTTGCGATCTGACCCTTTGCCGCCAGCTCCTTCACGAGGGCGTCGGAAGCAAGGAAGCGTCCTTCGCCGTGGGAGATGGGGACATTGTAGATCTGACCCACCTCAGTACCCGCAAGCCAAGGAGAATTGTTGGTGCAGACTCTGGTGCGCACGATCTTGGACTGGTGGCGGGAGATGACGTTATAAGTCAGGGTGGGGCACTGCTCGTCGGTGTCGATGATCTTGCCGTAGGGCACCAGACCCAGCTTGATGAGTGCCTGGAAGCCGTTGCAGATACCAAGCATCAGACCGTCCCGCTCTTCAAGGAGCTTTGTCACCTGCTCCTTGATGGCAGGGTTGCGGAAGAAGGCGGTGATGAACTTTGCAGAGCCGTCGGGCTCGTCGCCTCCCGAAAAGCCGCCGGGGATGAAGATCAGATTGCTCTTTTCAATTTTTTCGGCAATGCTCTCCACGCTTCTTGCCACGTCCTCGGCAGTCAGGTTGCGGATGACCGCAATTTCAGCCTCGGCACCCGCACTTTCCAGCGCCTTTGCAGAGTCGTATTCGCAGTTGGTTCCGGGGAAGACGGGGATGAGGGCCTTGGGGCGGGCGCACTTGATGGCAGGTGCCTTTGCCGTGGTCCCTTCGGTGTAGGAGAAAAGGGGCGTTTCGCCCTTTGCGGGAGCGGAGGTGGGGTAGATGCCCTCTAAAACGCTCTCGTTGATGGCGCAAAGCTCGGCGATGCTCACCTCTTCCCCTGCCATCTTCAGGGTGGGGGCAACGGTGGTCTTACCGATGAGGGTGGCACCGTTCACGGTGACCTCGTTTGCAAGCTCTGCGATGATGGCACCGCAGTTATAGCTGTAGAAATCCTTGACCTGCAGAGCACCGTTTTCTTCAAAGCCGATCTCGTTGCCGAAGGACATCTTCATAATACCCTCTGCAACACCGTTTTCAACAGCCCATCCGCTCTTCACTCTGCCTTCCTTGCAAAGGGCGTGGAAGGTCTCCCATACCGCCTTGGTCGCCTCGGGGCTTTCGTTTGCGGGAGCGAAGAGGTAAACGGGATTGCCTGCCTCCTTGAACTCGGTGGAGAGCAGGTATTTTGCCTTGATGGGGGCGATGGCAAAGGAGATAAGGGTGGGGGGGACGTCCTTGTCAAGGAAGGAGCCCGACATGGAGTCCTTGCCGCCGATTGCCGCCGCATCAAGCTCAAGCTGTGCGTCCATTGCGCCAAGAAGAGCCGAGAAGGGCTTGCCCCAGCGGGCAGGCTCATTGCGGAGCTTTTCAAAGAATTCCTGCAGGGTCAGGTAAGCCGCCTTGTAGTCGGCACCTGCCGCAACCAGCTTTGCCATGGAGGTGTATACCGCATCGTGAGCACCCTTGTAGGGATCCGCACACATAGCGTCGGGATCAAGCGCCCAAGCCATCACGCTGCCCTGGTCGGTGTGCTCATGGGGCAGGGTGGGCAGCAGTGCCGCCATTGCCTGAGCGGGGGTCTTCTGGGTCTTGCCGCCGAAGGGCATCAAAAGAGATCCTGCGCCAATGGAGCCGTCAAAGCGCTCCACAAGGCCGCGTCTGGAGGCGGTCTTCAGGTCGCCTGCCATTTCGCGAAGGCTTCCGTAAAGGGCGCTTGAGAAATAGGACAGATCCTTTTCGGTCACTTCCACGGCGGTGTGCTTGTCGGCACCGTTGGTATTTAAGAAGGCACGGGAAAGGTCGGCAATGGTCTGTCCTCTCCAGGACATCACCATTCTTTCCTCCTCGGTGACCACCGCCACACGGTAAGCCTCTAAGTTTTCTGCCTGAGCGTAGGCAATGAATTGATCTGCGTCCTGCGCGGCAACCACCACCGCCATTCTCTCCTGAGATTCGGAGATGGCAAGCTCGGTGCCGTCAAGGCCGTCGTACTTCTTTCTTACGGCATCAAGGTCGATCTTCAGACCGTCTGCCAGCTCACCGATGGCAACCGACACACCGCCTGCGCCAAAGTCGTTACACCGCTTGATGAGGGTGGTCACCTTGGGATTGCGGAAGAGGCGCTGGATCTTGCGCTCCTCGGGAGCGTTGCCCTTTTGCACTTCGGATGCCATGGTGGCAAGGGACTTCATGTTGTGGGACTTGGAGGAGCCGGTGGCACCGCCGATGCCGTCTCTGCCCGTTCTGCCGCCCAAAAGGACGATCACATCACCGGGCGCGGGGCGCTCTCTTCTCACGTTGCAGGCAGGTGCGGCGGCAACGACGGCACCGCACTCTAAGCGCTTTGCAACGTACCCCTCATGGTAAACCTCCGCCACGTGACCGGTGGCAAGACCGATCTGGTTGCCGTAGGACGAATAGCCTGCGGCGGCGGTGGTGGCGATCTTTCTCTGAGGAAGCTTGCCGGGCAGGGTCTCTGCAAGGGTCTTTCTGGGGTCTGCTCCGCCGGTTACGCGCATTGCCTGATGCACGTAGGCTCTGCCCGACAGGGGGTCACGGATGCATCCGCCGATGCAGGTTGCCGCGCCGCCGAAGGGCTCGATCTCGGTGGGGTGGTTGTGGGTCTCGTTTTTGAACATCAACAGCCAATCCTGCTTTTCGCCGTTGACCTTGGCGCTCACGTGGATGGAGCAGGCGTTGATCTCCTCGCTCTCGTCAAGCTCGGGAAGCAGGCCTCTCTTTTTGAGCACCTTTCCTGCGATGGTGGCAACGTCCATCAGGGTCTGGGGGCGCTTTGCCGCCTTTTGCTCGCCATAGACCTCCACTCTTGCCGCAAGGTAGCGCTCGTAGGCCTCCTTGACCGCAGGATCGGAGCTCTCGACTCCGTCGATGTGGGTGGAGAAGGTGGTGTGGCGGCAGTGGTCGGACCAGTAGGTG
>JAGBIB010000114.1 GCA_017935195.1 Clostridia bacterium | reverse complement strand
CCGTTGCCATCGACGGTGCCACCAACGCCGCCCTGCTTGCCGCCGAGATCCTTGCCCTTTCCGACGAGGAGCTGGCTGAAAAGTTAGAAACAAAGCGGGCAAAGGACGCCGCCGCCGTTCTTGCCAAGGACGCGGAGATCGCCGCTGAGTACAATAAATAAACAATAACTTGCGTAAACAATAACTTGCGGGGCGCTGCCCCGTACCCCAAGGGAGTCCTCGGGGCGCTGCCCCGTACCCCGCTTAAAAACTTTTTCGTGAAAAAGTTTTTAAGAATTTCAAAAAGCTTTGAACGGTGTTTTGAATAACACAACCACAATAAACCAAGCAGAGTCCGCACTAAAACGGCTCAAAGACAAGGCGCACCGCAAGTGCACCAAGCGAAGGCTTACTCCCGTAAGTCGAGCTGTGCACGAGGAGCAACGCCGTATTTGACCGTTTTGGAAGGACGTAAAGAAAGGAACAGCCAATGGGAGGCTTCTTCGGCGCATGCCGCCACGACGACGCCATTTCGGACGTCTTTTTCGGAACAGATTATCATTCACATTTGGGAACCTACCGCGGAGGTATGGCGGCGTGGGATGCGCAGATCGGTCTGCAAAGAGAGATCCACAATATCCAGAATTCGCCCTTCCGCACCAAGTTCGAGCACGTTTTCGACGAAATGCAGGGTTGCTCCGCCATCGGATGCATCAGCGACACCGATCCCCAGCCCCTGCTCATCCGCTCCCGCCTTGGGGTCTATACCCTTTGCATCGTGGGCAAGATCAACAACGCTGAGGAGTTGATCAAGAAGCACCTGACCCTCAGCGGCGGACATTTCACCGCCATGACGGGGGGCAGGATCAACAACACCGAGCTGGTTGCCGCACTCATTGACCAGAGAGACGATTTTGCCGAGGGCATCCGCTTTGCACAGCAGATGATCGACGGCTCGGCTTCCATCCTTATTTTAAAGAACGACGGCTCCATCATCGCCGCAAGAGATCTGCTGGGCAGACTGCCCGTGCTCATCGGCAGGTCAAGTGAAGGGTACTGCGTGTCCTTTGAGTCCTTCGCCTACAAAAAGATGGGCTACAGAGACGAAAAGGAGCTTGGCCCCGGAGAGATCGTCCGCTTTGATGCCGACCATCTGGAGGTTCTCAAGCCTGCAGGCGAGAAAATGCGCATCTGCTCCTTCCTTTGGAGCTATTACGGCTACCCCACCTCCACCTACGAGGGGGTGAACGTGGAGGTGATGCGCAACAAAAACGGCGCCATTATGGCAAGAAGCGACAGAGAGGCAGGCAACGCCGAGGGGGTTGACTACATCGGCGGCGTGCCCGATTCGGGAACGCCCCACGCCATCGGCTATGCAAACGAGAGCAGCGTCCCCTTTGCCCGCCCCTATATCAAGTATACCCCCACCTGGGCAAGATCCTTTATGCCTCAGAACCAGAGGGAGAGAAGCCGCATTGCCAAAATGAAGCAGATCCCCGTCCACGAGCTGATTGAAGGAAAGAGCCTGCTCTTCGTGGACGACTCGATTGTGAGGGGCACGCAGTTAAAGGAAACGGTGGAATTCCTTTACGCCAACGGCGCCAAGGCGGTGCATATGCGCTCTGCCTGCCCTCCCATTATGCACTCCTGCAAATATCTGAACTTTTCTTCTGCCAAAAACGAGATGGAGCTGATCACCAGGCAGACCATTATGGAGCTGGAGGGCGAAGAGGGACTCAAGCATCTTGAAGAATATAGTGACACCAAGACCGAAAGAGGCAAGAAATTAAGGAAAGCGATCTGCGATAAATTCCACTTCTCCTCGCTGGAGTTCCAGTCCCTTGAAGGGCTGGTGGAGTCCATCGGCATCGACCCCTGCAAGCTTTGCACCTACTGCTGGAGCGGGAAAGAATAAGGGCAACGGCGGGGCTCTGCCCTACTCCCCGCATAAAAACCTTTTTGAAAAAAGGTTTTTATGAATTTCCAAAAACTTTTCTCCCGTCAAACTGCCGTTTGACGAACTATAAGACAAAATACGATCATTCAGAAAGGATCTTTTATCTATGAAAAACTCTATGTCCGAGAGCTACGCTAAGGCAGGCGTTGACATTACCGCAGGCTACAAAGCCGTTGAACTGATGAAAAAGCACATTGCGCGCACCAAGAACGAAGGGTGCCTTGACGACGTGGGCGGCTTTGGCGGCTGCTTCGGTCTGCCCGTGGCAGGCATGGAGGAGCCGGTGCTGGTTTCGGGCACCGACGGCTGCGGCACCAAGGTGAAGATGGCAATTTTGATGGACAAGCACGATACCATCGGCATTGACGCGGTGGCAATGTGCGTTAACGACATCATTTGCGTAGGTGCAAAGCCTCTGTTTTTCCTTGACTACATCGCTTGCGGCAAGAACTATCCCGAGAAGATCGCAGAGATCGTTTCGGGCGTGGCGGAGGGCTGCGTGCAGTCGGGCGCGGCGCTCATCGGCGGTGAAACTGCCGAGCATCCCGGACTCATGCCCGTGGAGGACTACGACCTGGCAGGCTTTGCCGTGGGTATCGTGGATAAAAAGAAGATCATTGACAATAACAGAATGGCTGAGGGCGACGTGGTCATCGCCATGGCTTCCTCGGGCATCCACTCCAACGGCTTCTCTCTCTGCCGCAAGGTCTTTAAGATCGACGATAATGACCCTGCACTGTATGTTCCCAACGAAACGCTGGGCGGCAAGACCGTTGCAGAAACTCTGCTGACCCCCACCAAGATCTACGTAAAGTCGGTTCTGAAGCTCCTTGAAGAGGTGGACGTGAAGGGCATTTCCCACATCACCGGCGGCGGCTTCTATGAGA
>JAGBIB010000009.1 GCA_017935195.1 Clostridia bacterium | reverse complement strand
GCGTTGGCAGCCAGCCACTCTTCTGCCTTTGCAGCGGACATACGCTTGATATCCTCTTTAGCGTAGGGGGATTCCTCGCCACCGTTTACGTAGAGGAAGAACTTTCCGCCCTCGGTCTTGTAGAGGCTTTCTTCGTATCCGTCAGCATCACCGAAGTTGCCATAGGTCTTCTTGCAAACCAGCTCAGAGGTCTCGGTATCGTATTCAACCTTGCAGATCAGCTTCTTCATGTTTCAGGCTCCTTTCTTTTGCGTTCCGTGGTAGTTGCGATCTTAAAAACGAGATCCTCGGTATTTTACCACGAAAACGAGAAAAATGCAATAGTTTTGCACAAAAAAAGGGTTTCACAATCGTGAAAAAAATGTAAATAAAGTGTAATTTTCACTTTTTGAGTGTGAAACGAAAAAAGGTACACTCTTGGAAAATCAGAAAAGGCAGACCCGACAGATGATGCCGAGTCTGCCCGATTCAGTTCAGTAGCACGATCAGGATCATGACCGCCGCAAGGATCAGCAAGGTCTTTTGGAGGTTCTCGTTGGCGCAATCCCCGTTAAGGCTGCAAGGACAGCAGCAGGCACAGCCGCTTTCCGTGCTGTCACAGCATGTGTTGTTTTCGGCAGAGCTGTTACAACCGTTGCTTGAAGAGCCTCCTGCATTTTCGCAATTGCAGGTGTTGTTGGGAGTCTGACAGGGATCGTTGCATCCACAGCTTTGGGTGTTGTCCGAGTTGTCGCAAACGGTGGTCGAGCGTCCGCAGCTGTCGATTCGGGTGGTGTTTGCACAGTTAAAATAAGCCATAGGTATATCCTTTATTCGTTTTTAAAATTACAGTATCCGTTCTTTGGCGCACTTGTCGCCTGATACAGTATATGCATTGCGCGCTCTCTGTGACAAATACCTGCCGTCGGCACATGAAAAAGGACAGACCCTAACGAGGATCTGTCCTTTGAGCCGTGGATGGCTTTAAAAATCACGAATAAAGGGAGGGGTCCACGCCCGCCTGACGGAGCATGGCGTCGTTAAACTCCTTTGCGGTATTGTAGCCCATTCGTTTTTGACGGTTGTTCATGGCGGCGATCTCAATGATGATGGCTAAATTTCGACCGGGACGGACGGGAATGGTGGATTGAGGGATCTTGATGCCCATGATCTCACAGTATTCTGTTTCAAGCCCCATGCGGTCGTAAAACTTTTCCGAATCCCACTGCTCCAGATTGATCACCAGATCCAATTTTTCCGACTCCTTCACCGCACCCATACCGAAGATGCGGCAGATATCGATGATGCCAACGCCTCGAAGCTCGGCATAATGACGAATGGCTGCGGGCGCTCTGCCCACCAGCGTCTTTGCCGAGACCTTGCGGATGTCCACCGCATCGTCTGCGATCAAGCGGTGTCCTCGTTTCACCAGCTCAATGGCTGTTTCACTTTTACCCACGCCCGAATCGCCCGTGATGAAAATGCCTTCACCGTATACCTCTACCAGCACACCGTGACGGGTGATACGGGGAGCGAGGGATAAGGACAGGGAGGCGATGAGTGCGGCTGTAAAGGGGGAGGTAGCGGTGGAGGTGCAGAGGATGGGAACGCCATAGACCATTGCGGCATCGGTAAACTCCGAAAAGACCAGCAGATCGGTGGTAAAGATCACAGCAACCGGCTTTTGTGCAAAAAAGTCAAAGGATCGCTTGCGTCTGATGCCTGCGGGCATACTTGCGATATACTGATGCTCTGCGTTTCCGATGATCTGGATCCTATCAGGTTCAAAAAGATTGTAGAAGCCCGAAAGTGCAAGGGCAGGACGGTTGGTGTCCGAGCGTGCGATCTTCACTTCCTCTGCGGGGCAGGGCATATAGATCGGCGTGAGGTTGAACTCCTCAATCAACGAAGAGAGAGGTGTAGTATAGGCAGGCATTATAAAACATCCTTTCTGATAACTTGTATTGATTTTAGCACACTTTTTTCAATATGGCAAGAGCTTTTCATACTTTTTTTCCGTAAGGACAATTTCTGAAATCACTTTTTCCTTCATAAAGTGATAGCACCTAAAGAGAAAGGAGAATGTATATGCCAAAAAATAATCGAAAGGCCATCCTGCGCACCCTCGTGTTTACACTGGTTGCGGTGGCACTTTTAGGCTTTGCCGAGGGATCGGGAGAGCTGATGCCAAAGAATGCGGAGGGACGAGTGAGGGCTTGGTCTGCTTTGCAAGAGGTGATCTCTTGGATTGTGCCTACTTGACAAAGGAACGCGGTGGGAGGGAGGGGAGAAAGAAAGAAGAGCTTTCAACGCAGGAGCATAAGGGGGGATTCTTGTCGATCAGCCCCTTGGCGCCCCTGCCATTGCTTTGCTTTTTGATGCTGAACGACGGTCCGCTCTTTCCCTGCGCCCTTCTTGCCGCCCTTTTTCATGAGCTGGGGCATATTATTGCCACTTACATGATGGGAGGCAAGGTGGTGCATATCGGCATTTATCCCTTTGGCGCAGAGATCATTACCGGAGGAAGGCTGTTGTCCTACGGACAAAGCCTTTTTGTTGCTCTTGCGGGGGTGGGAGTAAATTTGGCTTGCGCACTTTTGCCCCTGCTTTTTTCCGTATCCTATTGGTTTCAGGTCTTTTCGATCTGTTCGTTGGGGCTGGCTCTTTTCAATCTTTTGCCCTTGAAACGACTGGACGGAGGAGAGGCACTGTACGATTTTTGTGCCCTTTTTATGCAAGCCTCGACGGCAGAGCGCGTTTGTCGGTTCTTCTCGTTTTTCGGAGCGGCGGGGCTTTTTTTCTTTGTTCTTTCGGGTGTCTTTTTTGCAAAGCTGAATCCCACCTTTCTGCTTTTGGCGCTGTATCTGCTTTGGGGCGTTTTTTGAAGAAAAAAACGCCCTTTTTTTGTCCTCTTTTCGACAAAAAATCAAAAAGGTATTGACAAGAGGTGCTTCTTCTATTATAATGTAGGCACTGTGGCACGCAGTGCCGCAGAGGAAACAAGCACGATTTTTGCATCTGTGCCAACAACCGAGGGGCAAGGCAAAGCAGTCCCTTCGGCTTTATCATCTACAATTGAATAGATGTACACACCTTGCAGTTCTAATAGGGGTGTCTTTCTTTTTTGGGGCGCTTGCTCCGAGGGACGCTCTACGGCGAAAGCCGTTCAGGAATCGTTTCCCGAAAGGATTCTTTTCGGGATGTGGAAACAGTAGCTGCAGCCGATCTCAAATTCTGATGCGCCGAAGGACGGCACCGTGAGCCTCCTTCCGATTTACAGGGAAGGGACTTTCGTAGATCAAGATCGGTCTGTAAAAACTCTTTGCGGGGGCTGCTGTTAGCCGGGTGTGGGGTTCGCGCAGAGCTGTATGAGGCTGTACGCGGTCTTTTTGCCGCAAAGGGGGATGCAAAAAATGGTTAAGGAACAAAACATTATTGAATTACACAATATCACTGTATCATTCGACGGTGAAACGGTACTTGACGATCTGGATCTGTCCATCAAGGACGGCGAGTTCGTCACCTTTTTGGGTGCCTCGGGCTGTGGAAAAACCACCACGCTCAGGGTCATTGCCGGTTTCATCTCGCCTGATCACGGTGATGTTTTTTTTGATGGTGCACGCATCAACGACCTGCCGCCCCACAAGCGCCAGGTGAACACCATCTTCCAGCGCTACGCCCTTTTTCCCCATCTGAACGTCTTTGATAACGTGGCTTTCGGCTTGAAGGTTGCGGGAATGAAGAAGGATCAGATCAAGGAAAAGGTGGAGGAAATGCTGGAATTGGTGAATATGAAGGCATTTGCTCAAAGGAAGATCCACAATCTTTCGGGCGGTCAGCAGCAAAGAGTTGCCATTGCAAGAGCGCTGGTCAACAACCCCAGAGTCCTGCTGCTGGATGAGCCCCTTGCCGCTCTTGACTACAAGTTGCGTAAGGATATGCAAAATGAGCTTAAGCGCATCCAGCGTCAGACAGGCATCACCTTTATCTTCGTCACCCACGACCAGGAAGAGGCGCTGTCCATGTCCGACACTGTGGTGGTGATGAACGAGGGCAAGATCCAGCAGATCGGCACACCCACCAAAATCTATAACGAGCCCGAAAATGCCTTTGTTGCCGACTTCATCGGTGAAAGCAACATCATCGACGGAGTGATGCTGGACGACTTCAAGGTGCGTCTTGACGGCAGAGCCTTCAAGTGCCTTGACAAGGGATTTGCGGTAAACGAGCCTGTGGACGTGGTCATTCGTCCCGAGGATGTGGATATCGTCTCTCCCGAAAAGGGCGAGCTGACGGGCGAGGTATCGTCCATCACCTTCAAGGGTGACTACTACGAGATGATTGTGGACGTTTGCGGCTTCAAATGGATGGTACAGGCCACCGACGAACAGCTGGTGGGCGCAAAGGTGGGTCTGGTCATTGAGCCGGATGCCATCCACATTATGAAAAAATCCAAATACTCCGGTATGTTTGGCGACTACTCCACCTTCAGCACCGAAATGGACGAGATGGAGGAAGAGGCGCGTCTTGAAGAGGAGCGCCTTGAAGAGGAAGCGGCGCAGGAGGAAAAGGGCGATGAATAAAAAGGGGACCTTTTCAAGGGGACTTCTGAATGCGCCCTATGTGATCTGGTCGCTGATCTTCATCCTTGTTCCCCTTGTTTTTGTGGTATACTATTCCTTTTTCGATCTTGAAAGCGGAAGGTTTACCACCGAATACATCAAGATCTTTTTCACCAAGCCGATGTACGTCAAGGCCTTTGGCATTTCACTTCTTTATTCGCTGATCGCCACCGCCATCAGTCTTGTGATCGCCTATCCCTTTGCCTACTTCCTTTCAAGAAAAAAGCCTGCCTCCCAAAGCGTGCAGATGATCCTCATTATGCTGCCTATGTGGATGAATATGCTGGTAAGAACCTATTCCTGGACCACCATTCTTGAAGGAAACGGATTGATCAACAATCTCCTTGAGCTTGTCGGCATCGGGCCCGTCACGATGCTTGGTACGGGGGGAGCAGTGGTTTTGGGTATGGTCTACAACTACCTGCCTTATATGATCCTGCCCATCTATACGGGTATGTCCAAGATCGGACAGCCCCTGCTTGAGGCGGCAGAGGATCTGGGATGTAACGGCTTTCAGAAATTGAAGAGAGTCATTATGCCCCTGAGCCTTTCGGGAGTGATTTCGGGCATCATTATGGTGTTCGTTCCTTCCATCTCCACCTTCTATATTTCTCAGAAGATGTCCAACGGCAAGGTGGTGCTGATCGGTGACTTAATCGAGCAGCAGATCAAGGAGTTCTGGGCGGCAGGAGGACTCAACCGCGGTGCGGCAATGTCCTTTGTGCTGATGCTCATCATTCTGCTTTGCACCTTCGTGATGAACCGCTTTACCGACGATGACGAAGGAGGGATGATCATATGAAAAGAACCTCCTTCAAAAACAGATCGGGAGAGATTTTCGGCAATATCTTAATGGGGCTTGTCTATCTCTTCCTTTATGCGCCGCTGATCGTGATGATCGTCTTTTCCTTCAACGCAGGCAAGAGTACCTCGGTTTTTCAAGGCTTTGACTTGCGCTGGTATAGAGAGCTGTTTTCGGGCGGCGAGCTTTTGACCTATTTGAAAAACTCCCTGCTTCTTGCGGTACTTTCCTCGGTGCTTGCCACCGTGCTGGGTACTCTTGCGGCAGTGGGCATTTATCAGCTGAAGAACAAAAGAATCTCCTCGGCAATTCTGGCGGTGAACAACATCCCCATGATGAACCCCGACATTGTGACGGGCGTTTCCATGATGATGATGTTTGTCTTCGTGGGCGGATTCCTTGCGGCAAACAGAGACAGCGTGAACTTTTTTACCCTGCTGATTGCCCACATTACCTTTAATACGCCTTACGTGCTGTTAAACGTCCTGCCAAAGCTGAAGGCTACCGACAAGCGGCTGGTGGAGGCGGCAATGGACTTGGGCTGCACCCCGGTGCAGGCATTTTTCAAGGTGGTCTTTCCTCAGCTTATCCCCGGCATCCTTTCGGGTCTGTTGATGGCCTTCACGCTGTCCTTTGATGACTTCGTCATCAGCTATTACGCCAGCGGTGCCGACTTCGTCACTCTGCCCGTCTACATCTATTCTCTGGTAAAAAAGACAGTCAAACCCGACGTTTATGCCCTTTATACCATCATTTTCGTTGCCATCCTCCTTCTGCTCATCGTGTATAATGCACTTCAGAACAAGGATACCGGCAAGAAAAGCGAGAAAAAGAAAAAGTCCTCGGCCATTCGGATGGTTGCCTTTGGAACGGCAGCGGTGCTTTTGGTGGTGGGTCTGTTCGTTTTCTCCCCCAAGCCCAACGTGGAACTCCACAGCCTGATCGATGAAAGCTACTATGTCAACGAGGAGCTGGAGGGAACCACCTTGAATGTCTACAACTGGGCGGAATATATCTCCGACGGTGAGGACGACACTCTCGATGTGATCGCGGCCTTTGAGGAGCTGACGGGCATCAAGGTCAACTACGTTACCTACGAAAGCAACGAAGTGATGTACAGCAAGCTGGAGGGTGAGTCGGTCAGCTACGACATCGTCATCCCCTCCGACTACATGATCGCACAGCTCATCTCCAAGGACATGCTAATGAAACTGGATTTTGAGCGCATCCCCAACTATTCGCTTATTGATGAAAAGTATAAGGGAATGTATTTTGACCCCCAAAACGAGTATTCGGTACCCTTTAGCGTGGGTCTTGTAGGTCTGATCTACAACACCACCATGGTGAAAGGAACGCCCGACTCCTGGTCGATCATGTGGGACGAGCAGTACAAGGGTCAGATCCTCACCTTCAACAATTCCCGCGATGCCTTTATGATCGCACAGATGATGGCGGGTGTGGACATCAACTCCACAAGTAAGGCAGACTGGGATAAGGCGGCAGAGCTGTTGAGAAGCCAGAAAAAGGTGCTTCAGGGCTACGCCATGGATGAGGTCTTCAACAAGATGGAGGGTGGCAATGCGGCCATTGCACCCTACTATGCGGGTGACTTTCTGACCATGCAGGGTGAAAACCCCGATCTTGAGATGATCTATCCCAAGGAGGGAACCAATATCTTCGTTGACAGCATCTGCGTGCCCAAGGGGGCAAAAAACTATGATGCGGCAATGATGTTCATCAACTTCCTCCTCGAGCCGGAGGTGGCGTTGGCAAATGCGGAATATATCTGCTATGCAACCCCCAATACCGCAGTTCTTGAAAACGAAGAGTATTCTTTAAAGGATAATGAATACCTTTATCCCGAGAACTATGACGAGGTGGTTTCGAGAGCCTCCTACTATCAGGATCTGCCTGCCGACATCAAGTCCTATTATGGAGATCTGTGGACGCTGATCAAAGGCGGTGGATAACGAAATCCGAAAAAATATCTTTTTGGAATAATTAGCCAAAAGAGCAAAAATATAAAGCGAGAAGAAAGGAAAGTCTGTCTTTTCTTCTCGTTTTTTTTCGTTTTTGGATAAAAAATGAGAAAAAGTATTGACAAACAGAGGTAAAGAGTATATAATACTCTTAATTGTTTCCAAATTCTAAACAGAATGTTTCGAGATGGAGACTTTTGGCGGATGGATATTCCGACAGCTCGTATCGGCGGGCGGTCGTTTCAATATCAAATACATTTTTTAAGGAGAAAACAATATGAAAAAGATTTTTTCCCTCGTTTTGGCAGTGCTGATGGTAGCATCCTGCGCAGTTGCTTTTGCATCCTGCAACGGCGGCTCTAAGGCCCTGTTTGAAAAGGATCCCGAAGACAACGTAATCGTTAAAATCGGTGGTATCGGCCCCCTCACCGGTGACTATGCCAGCTACGGTAACTCCGTAAAGAACGGTGCGCAGATCGCAGTGGATATGCTCAATGAAAGCGGCGCTCTGAAGGGCATCAAGTTTGAGCTGCTGTTCGAAGACTCCGAAGGCGATGGCACCAAGGCTGTAAACGCATTCGGTAAGCTGCAGGATGACGGCATGAACGTGTCTCTTGGCGGCGTTCTGTCGGGTGAGACCAAGAACATTGTTGCTTCCGCTGCTGAGAGCGGCATCCTGGTTCTGACTCCCTCTGCTTCTGCAAAGGACGCCATCAACAAGGACAATGCTTTCCGCGTATGCTTCAACGACCCCCAGCAGGGTCTGTACGCTGCAGAGATCATCAAGGAAAAGGGTCTTGCAACCAAGATCGCCCTCTTCTATGATAACGGCAACGACTACTGCAAGGGCAACGCTGACACCTTCAAGAGCAGGGCTGCAGAGCTGGGTCTTCAGATCGTGACCGAGCAGACCTATACTGAAGGTAGCAACACCGACTTCAGCACCCAGATCACTGCAATCAAGGAAGCCGGCGCTGAGCTGGTATTCATGCCCATCTACTACTCTGACGCTGCCAAGTTCCTGCGTCAGGCAGTAGACACTCTCGACACTGTATTCTTCGGTGTTGACGGTCTGGACGGTCTGATCGGCGAGTGCGGCACCGAGCACGCTTCCGACTGCGAAGACGTGATCCTGCTGACCCCCTATTTCGCAGACTCTGTAGATCCCACCGTTAAGTCCTTTGTTGAGGCTTACGAAGAGAAGTTTGGTGCTACTCCCGACCAGTTCGCAGCAGACGGCTACGATGCAGTTCTTGCTATCGCTGAGGCGATCGAAGAGAACGGCTTCACCCCTGATCAGCTCATGGAGATCACCGCTGAAGACTTCAACAAGAAGATGGTTGCTGCTATGACCAAGATCACCGTTACCGGTGCTACCGGTGTGATGACTTGGACTGCAGACGGTGAGACCGACAAGGATCCCAACGTCCTGCAGATCAAGGGCGGCGAATATGTGGAATACAAGACTGCTGACGCAGAGTAATCCGCAAATAGGTCGAACTGATATTTTTGCTTTTTGAATTGCAAAGAGCGCTTTCGGGCGCTCTTTGCAATTTTGACCGTCCGTGAGGACGGAAACGATCTGTACGGACGGGGCTCCCGCCGATACGAGGACCCCGTAATGATCCTTTAAGGATCGTCGTTTTATAGTGATTTGAAAGGCAATCCGCTTTTAGCGGCAGAAAAACTATGACTTTACTCATTCAAACCCTGATACAGGGCATCAGTCTTGGCAGTATCTATGCACTGATTGCTCTTGGTTATACGATGGTATACGGCATTGCGAAAATGTTGAACTTTGCCCATGGTGATGTCATCATGGTGGGTGCGTACACCATCTATTCCACCATTCTTCTTGCACACTTTCCGGGCTGGCTGGGTGTCATCTCAGCGGTCGTATTCTGCGGTGTGCTGGGCGTGGTGATCGAATTTCTTGCATATAAGCCCCTTCGAGGCGCTCCCTCGCTCAACGTCTTGATCACTGCCATTGGCGTGAGCTATCTTTTACAGAATATGGCTCTCCTTCTTTTCGGAGGAAACCAAAAATCGATGCTGCCCGACAGCTTTGATTTCCCCGATGTGAAAATCGGAAATACGGGTATCACCGTAACGGGCGAAGTAATCTTTACCATCACTCTGACGGTGGTGTTGATGGTGGCTTTGACCCTCTTCATCAATAAGACAAAAATGGGTAAGGCGATGCGTGCCGTTTCCGAGGACAAGGATGCGGCAAGGCTGATGGGCATCAACGTCAACCGCACCATTTCGGTGACCTTTGCCATCGGCTCCATTCTTGCGGCATTTGCCAGCCTTTGCTACGGTATGAGTTATGCCTATATCAAGCCTACCACCGGCTCTATGCCCGGTATCAAGGCCTTCACTGCGGCAGTTTTCGGCGGTATCGGCTCCATCCCCGGTGCAATGCTGGGCGGATTTGTGATCGGTATTCTCGAAAAGCTGTCCTCTGCATACATTTCCACCCAGTTCACCGACGCCATCGTGTTCGGAGTGCTGATCGTGATGCTTGTTGTTCGTCCTACCGGACTTTTGGGCAAGAAGATCAGAGAGAAGGTGTAAGCGATGAAAAAGTTTCTTTCGAAAATCAACAGAAGAGACGCGCTGACCCTGCTGGTGCTTGTGGGCATCTTCGCCTTCTTCTTCATTATGCTGCAGACGGGTGCGGCATCCCATCAGTTCAAGAACATGATCATTCCCATGACCTACTACATCCTGCTTGCCATCTCGCTGAACCTGATGGTGGGTGTGCTTGGCGAGTTGTCGCTGGGTCATGCAGGCTTTATGTCGGTGGGAGCTTACACAGGATGCTTCCTTTCGGTAATGCTGGTTGAGCATTTCCCCGATCTTCCCATGTTCGTTTATCTGCCTGTTGCCATGCTTTGCGGTGGTCTGATGGCGGCACTTTTCGGTGTGATCATCGGCATTCCGGCGCTTCGTGTGAAGGGTGACTATCTTGCCATCGTCACGCTGGCATTTTGTGAGATCATCAAGACGGTGATCATCAATCTGGATTTCCTTGGCGGTGCCATCGGCTTTGATACCGATAAGATCGTTCCCGACCGCAACAAGGCTCTGACCCTGCTTCCTTATGCCGCCTTTGCGGTGATCGTATCGGCGATTCTGATCATGAATCTGGTGCGCTCCAAGCACGGTCGTGCCATTATGGCAGTTCGTGATAACCGTATTGCGGCAGAAGCCTGCGGCATCAACGTCAACTTCTATAAGGTAGCGGTCTTCGGTATCGCGGCATTCTTTGCAGGCGTTGCGGGCGTGCTTTACGGTCACAACGACGTTCTTCTGAAGTCCTCCACCTTTGACTTTAATATGTCTATCGAGATCCTGATCATGGTGGTTCTCGGTGGTATGGGCAGTAATATGCTGGGTTCTGTGATCGCTGCAGTGGTCATGACCGCGCTGCCCGAGATCCTGCGCGATTTCTCCGACTACAGAATGCTTATCTATTCTGTAATGCTGATTGTGATCATGCTCTTCACCTCTGCCCCTGCCCTTGCAGGCATCAGAGAGAGATTAAGCTTGAACTTTATCAAGGATGCCGTGACCAAGAGAATTGCGGCAGCTAAAGCCAAAAAAGCGAATAAGACAAAGGAGGAGCAGAAATGAGCGATAGAAAAACGGTCATGTCGGTCAACGGTACCGAAATGTTCTCTCCTCCCTCAAACATCCTGATCCCCACCAGAGACGAGGGCAAGAAGCCCGTGCTGGACGTTAGAGGCTTGGGTATTGACTTTGGAGGCCTTCGTGCGGTGGATGAGTTTACCATCACCGTCAGCCCCACTGAAATTTCGGGTTTGATCGGCCCCAACGGTGCGGGCAAGACCACCGTATTTAACCTGCTGACAAATGTTTATAAGCCCACCAGAGGTGCTATTCTGCTGGACGGTCACCCCACGGCCGGCAAGAGCGTTGCACAGGTCAACCGTATGGGCATTGCCCGTACCTTCCAGAATATCCGACTGTTTGACCAGATGACGGTGCTTGACAACGTGCGTGTAGGCATGAGCAACAACACCCGTTGCAATTTTGCGGAGTCCTTTTTAAGACTTCCCGGTTATTTCAAGGCTGAAAAGAGATCGAGAGAACGGGCGCTGGAGCTGCTGTCCATTTTCAATATGGAAAGTGAGGCATACACTCTGGCAGGAAACCTGCCTTACGGTGCACAAAGACGCCTTGAGATCATCCGTGCGCTGGCAACCGAACCCAAGGTACTGTTGCTTGACGAGCCCGCCGCCGGTATGAACCCCTCCGAGACCCATGCGCTGATGGAGAGCATCCGTCAGATCCGTGATCAGTTCGGTATTGCCATCGTGCTTATCGAGCACGATATGAACCTGGTTATGGGTGTGTGCGAGGGTATTGCGGTGCTGAACTTCGGTAAGGTGATCGCAAAGGGTACGCCCGATCAGATTAAGAACAACGAAGCGGTGATCGAGGCATATCTGGGCAGACAGGAAAAGAAGGAGGCGTGAGCAATGCTGAAGGTTGAAAATCTGAACGTGTATTACGGCAATATCCACGCCATTCACGATGTGTCCTTTGAGGTGAAGGAGGGCGAGATCGTCTCGCTGATCGGTGCAAACGGTGCGGGCAAGACCACCACCATGCACACCGTATCGGGACTTCTTCGTTCCAAAACCGGCTCGGTGACCTTTATGGATAAGAACATCTCCCACACCGAAGCGCACAAGATCGTGAATATGGGTATCGCACAGGTACCCGAAGGACGTCACGTCTTTTTGCAGATGACGGTTGAAGAAAACCTGCAGATGGGAGCATACACCACCCCCAAGACCCAGAAGGAGGATCTTGAGAAGGTATATGCCCTCTTCCCCCGACTTCTTGAAAGAAGAAAGCAGGTGGCAGGTACGCTGTCGGGCGGTGAACAGCAGATGCTGGCAATGGGCAGGGCTATGATGAGCCGTCCCAAGCTTATCTTGCTGGATGAGCCCTCCATGGGTCTGG
>JAGBIB010000113.1 GCA_017935195.1 Clostridia bacterium | reverse complement strand
GGACCCGAAGAGCGCCCGCAGTTAGCCCCCTCCCACACCGCCCTTAGCGCCGTTACGAAATATTCCTCGCAGTCATAAAGACTGCGTTCCGAAAACGGAAACGGAATATTTCCAAAGCGAGAAGGACCCGAAGAGCGCCTATGGTTAGTGACAGCAAGACCCGGATCACTTCAAAAGACGGTACGGTGAAGAAAAACGGTACGGTGAAGAAAAATAGAACAGAGCGTCATCCTGCTGTTGGATGACACCTAAAGCAAAGCGGTGTTTTGTCAAAGGGGACGGAACACCGCTTTTTTTCAAAAACGGTTGCGGAATTGAATACGGTTGAACGCTTTTTGTGTGTTTTTTTCTTTTAGGTGTTGCATTTTTTTTGCAAATGTGGTATAGTTATATGAATATTATCGTGAATACAGAAAGGATGTCTGTCATGAAAGTGAAAGAGGGCTTTGTTGTCTGCCGTGTGGGCGGAAAAACGGTTGCCGCCGCCTCGGGTGAGTTGAGTGCGCAGTTTAACGGAATGATCACCCTGAACGAGACGGGCGAGCTTCTTTTTAACCGTTTGATGAAGGGCACCACGGAGGAAGAGCTGGCTATGCTTCTCGTTGGTGAATACGGCATCACAGCGGAGCAGGCAAAGGCAGATGTTTCGGCTTTTCTTGCCCCTCTTGAAAGGGCGGGCGTGCTGCTCAGATGAGTCAGAAGGCACGTTTTCTTGCCGAAAACGGTTTTTACGTTACCACCCCCGCAGGCAACAGTATGCGCCCCTTTATCAAGGGCGGTGAGGATGTTGTGACGGTGGTTCCCTATAAAAGGGAAATGAGAAAATATGACGCCGTACTGTATATGAGAAAAAACGGTGAGCACGTGATCCATCGGATCGTGGGCAAAAAGGCAGGTTTGTTTCTGATTCGCGGCGACAATTGTTATTATACGGAGCGCATTCCGAGAGAATCGGTGATCGGGCTGGTGGATCGGGTGCGCAGGAAGGACAAAGAGATCCTCGTGGAAGGCAACAAGGGGTATGCATTTTTGGTTTGGTGCTGGTGTATGCTCTATCCCCTGCGCTTTGCGGGAAATGCGGCAAAGCGTGTGGGAGCCAAAGTGATACGTGGGATCTTTGGGAGAAAAACAGGGAATGAAAAGAGGGCAAAACATCGGTAAGATCATTGCCATCCTTCTGACTTTGGCGGTTCTCGGATCCACAGCGGGCATCTTGACTCATGCGCAGGCAGAGCTGAGAGCGCAGATCGGTGTGGTGGATGAAAAGGAACGTCAAGCAGCGCCTCACATAAAGCGGCTGGAGGAGCTGGCGGGGCAGATCCGCAAGCTCAACGGAGAGGTCGAAACGCTGGAGCGTGTGGGAACGCGCATGTCGCTGACCGTTTTCACCCAGTGCTCCGCCAATCTTTATGAGCGTTGTTATCCCATTGCCAAAATGCACGGTGAGGCGGGGATCTTCGTGATCTCGGGAGAGCAGATGATCGAAAGGGAAGGGTGCATCACCCTTGCACAATATGACGAGCTGATCTCCTGCGGTTGGGAGGCTGCTATTTCATTGCCGCAGGATCTGCAGGCAGCAGAGGACTATCTGACGGCACTCAGAGAAGAATTTGTCGGACTTGAACGGGATTTCCCCCGTGCAGTCTGGTTTGAAGAGGGGACATTTGTCCGGCAGGGCGTTCAGTATGCCAAGGAGCAGGGCTTCAACACCATGCTTTATCAGCTGACAGAGCCGTATGCCGCTGAGCTTGACACCACGATGCAAAGCATAGAGGATCCCATCTATATCCCCTACCTTTTCTTGGCACAAAACAAAAAAGTGTTTCCTATTTTTCGGGAATATACCGACGAGGGCGGTTCCTGCGCCCTTGCCACCCGATATGTGGTCTATGCAAACGAATTTGCCTTGAACAGCGACCGGGCAGATCCGGAGCAGGACTCGGTGGTGGGTGTGATGGGAAATGTTTATGAGGTGGTTGCGGCGGAGTTTGCATACCATCGCAAGCCGGCAGAGTATCGGGCGGAGTTGTACGATTCTTATGTGGTGCTGGCAGAACGGAAAAATGAGATGTATGTCCAAATCGAGGAGATCAAGGCAGAGCGCAAAAGACTGAATGCGCTCATCACCGAGATCTTCGGAGCCGAATTGCTGCTGTAGCAGTGGGATATGTACTTGTAATCGAAAGGAAACTGTATCATGGAGAAAAACAATCAAGTAACGCTTGAAAAAATAGTGGAGATTCTGCGTAAGAATCTTCTGTGGATCGTGATCGCCGGAGTGCTTTTGGGCTGTATTTCCGGTGTGTGCGGACAGCTGTTTATTGCAGATGAGTATACCAGTGAAATGCTGATCATTCTGGACACGAAGGATGCTTCGGGTACTGATGTGAGCAATCTGGGTTATCATACCGACCGTACGGTCACCTATTTAAGCTCTCCCAGTGCTGTGAAAAGAGCGGTGGTGGAGGCAGGTGTCCGCGTGGAAAGTGCAGATGCTGATGAAGCAGAGCAGATCGAGGCTGCCGTTGCGCTGATGATGGAGGCGATCTCCATCAGAGGCGATCAGGAAACGGGTAGCATTGTGATCTCGGTCACCAGCACCAGCGCACTGGTTTCCTACAAGGTGATCAGAGCATATGAGGAGCTTCTTCCCGAGATCATTTCGGAAGAGGGTCTGATGCCCATTGACATTCTGGATATGCCCGCACAGGCTCCTTCGGGTCCTTCAAATGGAGGAAGAGCGGTGAAATACGGTGTTTTCGGGATGTTTGCAGGATTGTTGATCGCGGTGATCGTGTTTATTGTTCGCAGCTTCTTTGATGTGATCATTCGTCATGAGGATGATTTGAAGGAGGCGGTGGATCTTCCCGTGCTTGGACAGATCCCCTATTATGCAGTAGAAGTAGATGGAGCAAAGGCGGCACGCTGAGTGCCCAAGGACGTATGCAAAGCGTGCACGTCCGATGATGAAACGATAAATCAGAAAGGATGCCCTCGGGCAAGGATCCGATATGAAGATGATGAAAAAGAAGAAAAAGGTTTCGGTGCATTCTGCCGTCAATTATAAGGGAAAGCTGCTGGGTGCGGATACACCCTTTGCCATTACAGAGTCCTTTAAGACCTTGCGTACAAATCTGATGTATACCGCAAGCAGAGAAAACTGTCCCGTATACGGAATCACCAGCTGTTATCAGAGCAGTGGAAAAAGCTTGATCTCGGCAAATCTTGCCATTGCTTTTTCCATGATGAATAAAAGGGTGTTGCTCATAGACGGAGATATGCGTAAGCCCGTTCAGCACAGATGCTTTTCCTTACCGAATGATCGGGGGTTCAGCGAGTGGCTCAGCGGGATGAGCGATTTTGAGGATGTGGTTCAAACTCAGGTGGGTTACCCCTGTCTTCACGTGATCACCTCCGGAAACATCCCCCCCAATCCCCAGGAGCTGTTGGCAGGTGAAAATGCAGGTTCAGTGCTCTCCTTTTTGAAGGAGCGCTATGATGTGATCATTGTGGATCTTCCCCCCGCAGGAGTGGTTTCCGACGCAGTGGCGATCTCGTCTCTGGTGACGGGCTATCTGTTCGTGGTGCGTGCGGGCGAGGACGATAGTGATTCGGTAAAGCGTGTGGTGGAGACCATGCAGCAGATGAATTGTAAGATCTTGGGAACTGTCCTTAACGGTGTGGATCTGAAAAACGGGGAATACGCACGAAAGCGGGGCAGATATTCCTATTACCGCAGAGATCCGGAAGGCAAGGCGTAAGCTGAGGATTTTAGAAAGGGAGCGGTCGGTTCATGGAGCGCATAGATTTTCACAGTCATATTTTGCCCGGAGCCGATCATGGAAGCGACGGGATCGAAACGAGCCGTTTGCAGCTTTCTCTTTTAAAGGAAGCGGGGGTGAAAAAGGTGGTGGTGACACCCCATTTTTACCCGGAGGAGCGATCGGTCGCACAGTTTTTGAAAATGCGTACCGCCTGTGAAGAGCGGCTTAAAGAGGGTCTGCTCAAGGATGCTCCCGAGCTGTATGTGGGTGCGGAGGTTCTTGTTTGTGTCGGAATGGAAAAAATGGAGCGCTTGGAGGAGCTTTGCATCGGCGGTGATGACGTGCTGCTTTTGGAGATGCCCTTCGGCAGATTGACCGACAAGATCTTTTATACCATTGAGGCACTTTGCGCAAGAACGGATCTTCGGGTGCTTTTGGCGCACATTGATCGCTATCACAAGGACGATGTGGAGAGCGTGATGAGCCTGCCGCTTTTGGCGCAGGTAAATGCAGAGAGCCTTCAAGAGCGAAAAACAAGAAAGATGCTGGAGCCCTATTTTGAAAAAGACAGGATCGCTGCGCTTGGAAGCGACCTTCACGGGGCAAAAAAGGATTCCTTGAAGGGGTATTTAAAGGGCCTTTCAAAGCTGGGAGAAGAGAGAGAAGAACGAATCTACCGCTATTCCGAGCAATTACTGCAAACTGCGGCAATTCTTTGAAATTTGGAGTGATTGGCTTGCCAACCGCTCATCAAGACAGGAAGTGAAATTGTGTATACCGAAAAAATGAGTATTCGAGAGACAGACAGAGCCATCAAGCTGGTTAAGGACCGTTTTGAGGAGGAGCTGGCGCGTCAGTTGAATTTGGAGAGAGTGACCGCACCTCTGTTTGTGCAGGGCGAGAGCGGACTGAATGACAACCTAAGCGGCGTGGAGCGTCCGGTGGAGTTTGACGTGCCCCATGCAGGCGAAAAGCACGTGCAGATTGTCCATTCTCTGGCAAAGTGGAAGAGAATGGCGCTGGCAAAATACGGCTTTGCCCCCGGAGAGGGCCTTTATACCGACATGAACGCCATCAGAAGGGACGAGGTTCCCGACTGTCTGCACTCCATTTACGTGGATCAGTGGGACTGGGAAAAGGTGATCACCGACGAGGACCGCACGCTGGCATATTTAAAAAAGATTGCAGGCGGCGTGTTCGGTGCGCTTGCACAGACCAAGAACTATATTAACGGTGTCTATCCCGGGATGAAATATGAGATCAAGAGAGAATTTTTCACCGTCTCCACCACCGAGCTTTACGAGATGTATCCCGATCTGACTCCCAAGGAGCGGGAAAACGCCATCTGCAAGCAGTACGGCTCTGTTCTGCTGACCCAGATCGGCGGAAAGCTTCCCAACGGCAAAAAGCACGACGACCGCGCTCCCGACTACGACGACTGGGCGCTCAACGGCGATCTGCTCATCTGGTACGAGCCCCTTGGCAGAGCCATTGAGTTATCCTCTATGGGCATTCGAGTCAACAAGGCCTCTTTACTTGCTCAGCTTGAGGAAGCAGGATGTCCTGAAAGAGCGAGCCTGCCCTTCCATTCGGCACTTTTAGAGGATCATCTGCCCCTGAGCGTGGGCGGCGGTATCGGACAATCCCGTATTTGCATGGTCATCCTTGAAAAGATCCACATCGGACAGGTGCAATGCTCCATATGGGATGCCGAAACGGTAGCCGACTGCGTCAGCAAGGGCATCCGTTTGCTTTAAAAAAGAATAAAAGATCCGCATTTTCTGCAAAAAGGAAGCAGAAAATGCGGATCTTTTCTTTTAGGGAGCATCCTTGAAATAGGGTGCTTTTTTCATTTTTTTGATCAGCGCTGCGGCAAGGATGCCGATCAGACCGCCGCAAAGCGCTCCCGTGGGCAGCAGCCAGAACAGGCAGGCAAAAAGGGAGGGCGTTCTTAAAAGAAGAACGGCGATCAGCACCTGACCAAGGTTATGAAGAATGCCTCCGATCACGCTCACCGAGGGGGTGGGAAAGCGAAGCCTTTTGAAGAGCGCCATCCCCAAAAGGGAGAGGGTGCCTCCGCAAAGGGAGAGGATCAGACCGTTTGGCGAGGGGAAGAGGAGGAGATGCACCACCAGGACGCGCAAAAGGCTGATCAGCGCCGCTTCCTTTAGGGAAAACAGCTCTAAGGCAAGGAGAATTGCAAGATTGGAAAGTCCCAATTTCAGTCCCGCAATGGGCAAGAGTTGAAGAGGCAAAAGGGCATCCACATAGCCGAGAATGACGGCAAAGGTGAGAAAAAGGGACAAAAGTGCGGTTTTTTTCAAATCAGGCTTCTTTTTCACGGTGCACCCTCCCTTTTTACGGTTACGGTCATGTTGTGGGGCAGGCAGGCAATCACCGAAAGGCCGTCGCTTTCATCAAGCGGGGGACTTTTCACACAGTCACCCCCTTGGCAATCGGCAGATGAAACAAAGACTTTCCCTCCTTCCACCACGATCATGTTTTCGCCCTCGGGGCAGGAAAAGAGGTACTCGCAGTCCTCTTTTAAGGGAAGGGTTTTTACGGTCTGTCCCCGATAGCGGATCACCGCTTCTCCGCTTTTGCCTTTGCTGCCAAAAAGGGAGGGCAGGAGGGGCAGAAGGATGCAGAGGAGCAAAACGATGCCCAAAAAGAGGAGATTTCTTTTTGAAAAAAAGTCGGGATGTTTTTTTACGAAGGGCATAAAGCGGGCCTTGTTTTTGATGATCAGCAGGAAAACGCAGGCCAAAAGAGGGAGAAGGAGGAGCAAAAGGGCGGGGAGGATGCCGTTATCTGAAAGGGACGGCCCTTCCTTTTTGGGAAAGCCTTCGGTAGAGAATAGGGTACCGTCCTTTTTGCAATATAGTGCGGATAGGGTGGGATCGGCTGAGCGCAGATCCTTTATCAGTGCTTGTCCTTCCTCCTTTGGCAAAATGAACAGTGTGGTGGAGAGGGCATCTGCAAGGGCGGGATCGGCGGCACAGACGGTGACGCTGAGAAATTCCGAATCTGCGGGAAAAAGAGTGGCAGGGTCGATAACGTGGTGGTAGTTTTTTCCCTGATAAACGAAAAAGCGCTTGTCGCCTGCCGTGGTGGACAGGGTGCAGTCGGTGGCGGGAAAGATGCCGAGGGCGCTTTCGTCTTCCCTTGCGGGATCGTCCACCCCCAGTGTCCACATCTTTTTTGTTCGAGGATCGTATCCCTTGGCGCTGATATTTCCCCCAAGATCCAACAGGTAGTTCTCCACTCCCCGATCTGCAAGGAGGGCGGCGCAATGCTTTGCTGCAAATCCCTTTGCAAAGGCACCCACATCAAGGCGGGCGGCAGGGTCGGTGAGGTAGAGGGTGGATGCCTGCGCATCGATTACAAGATGGCGGTAATTGATATGGGCAGAAGCCTCATGTAGCGCCTCTTTGCTTGGCGGTACGCCCTCCTTTTGGGCGTTTTTCCAAAGGATCGTGAGGGCACCCGTCACGGGATGCACCTTTTCAAGAAGAGCAGGGGGGAGGGTGTCAATGTAGAGAAAAAAGTCGATGAGCAGGGCATCCACCTTTACGGGGGCGATGCCCGCCATGGCGTTTACCGTTGCCAGGTTGGAAACAGTTTCGTTTTCCTCATAGCAGTCAAAGAGGAGATCAAGCCGTGCAAGCTCTTCAAAAAGGGCATCTGCGATGGGGGTGAAGTCCTCCCCGGGGCCTGTCGTACCAAAGGTGCAAACGGTATCGAACAGTCCCACCTCGGTGCGCTTGAAAAAGGGGGAACTTTGCTCTTTTGTGCAAGAAAAAAGGGAGGGAAGCAGAAAGAACGCCGCAACCGTCAGGATGAGAAGACGTTTCATTCGGTTTACCTCCTTTTCTTTGGATTTGAGGGAGCCGGTTAAAAGTAGAGATCCAGCACCACGATCTCGTTTGCTGTGAAGACCCTGAGGGGAATGCCCCAATAGCCCACGCCCGCAGTGGTCAGGACGGCACCTGTTTTATAGCGGTTGTAGCCGTAGGAATAGCGGCTTTTCATCTTTGATGCGATATTTCCGGGGAAGGTCTGGCCGTTGTGGGTGTGTCCGCAAAGCACCAGATCCGCTCCCGCATCGATCAGTTTTTCGCCATCCTTGGGGTTGTGGCAGAGAACAACGGTGGGTTTTTCACTCTTTTCAAGAAGCGTTTCAAGGGGGATGCGCTCCTTTTCGTGTACCTCCGAGCATCCAACGAGCAGGAAACGGTCAAGATCCACCCTCTCGTCGTGCAAAAGACGGATGCCCGCACGCTCATAAAAGAGGGGAAAGGCAGGGTCGGGGGCGGCATAAAGATCGTGGTTGCCCATGCAGGCAAAGACACCGCAGGGGGCGTTGACGCTTTTTAACAGGCTTTCGGCGTTCTTTTTCGGCGAAAGCTCGGAAAGATCGCTGTCAAGCAGGTCACCTGAAATGAACAGATACGCAGGATGGGCGGCGTTGATGGCATCCACCGTTCGCTTGATGAAGGCGGAGGTGGAAAAGAAGCCCAGATGCAGGTCGGAGATCAGGACGGCACGGATGTGCGCGCCCTTGTCTTTTGAAAGACAGATCTCTCTTTTCACCGTTTTGATCCTGCGGGCGTTGAGTCCTCCGATAAGCAGGATTAGTAGCCAAAGGATCAGCGAAAGGATGCCCATCAGGGGCAGATTTACGGTGAATAGTCCTGAAAAATAGGAGAAGAGGCAGATGGCGGCATCGATCACCAGAAGGATGAGCAGATAGAGATATCCGCCCATCACCGCCTCGCCCACCCGATGCACCAGCGTACGCGCTCTGCCTCTCGGCATCATGGCGGCGGCGGGAAGCAGGGGGACGGGGAAGAGCAGAAGAAGGGTAACGGCAATCTGCCAAAGAAGAGGGATCTTCACGGGGCAGACCAGCTTCAAGGATAAAAGGGAGAGGATCAGCACGGTCACCCCCAGGGGGATGATCATTAGTTTTTTGAACATAAATGCTCCTGTTTAAGGAATTTTGTTGGGAAAACGCCTGAAAATGCGGCGTTTTCCCCTTTTTTATTACTTGCCCGCCAGCTTGTTTAACAGTGCGGTCACGTCGGATATGGAGGCGCCGTCATCGCCGTCCAGATCCTTTTTGCAGGCGATCTCGGTTTCTATTGCCTGACCTGCAAGGAAGCTGAGGTAGAGGGTCACGTCGGAAATGGAAATGGCATCGTCACCGTTAACGTCAAAGGCCTTGGGTAAAAAGGTAAAGGTGTGGGAAGCACCGCAATCCGAGCAGACACAGCCCTTTGTTCCGTGGCGTTCTGCCGTGGCAGGAGTCAGGAGGAAGGGGTCTTCGTCGAATCTGTGGGCAGAGTCATCCACGGGGAGGGTGACCTTGGTCAGCGCCTTGCAGTCTGCCACCGAGCAATAGCGATAGCCCTCGCCCGTCTTTTTGCAGGTGGCGGGCTTGGTGACCACGATCTTGTCGGAGGTATAGGAATGGGTATGGGTCTTGAGGCTTGTGTGGGTGGCGTAGAAATCCAAAGGGTTGTTGCCCGTTACCGAGTTATCCACGTAGACGGGAATGCCCTCAAGGCAGATCTCCACCTTGATATCCTTCTTGCCTGCCTTTGGGAGCCATCCGCCGTCGGCAACGGGCAGACGGTAAAGGGAGCTGGAGGAGAAGTGATAGAAGGAGGAGGGAACGATCTCATAGGTTGCGCCCTCTGCCGTGATGCGGAAGGTATAGGGGTAAGTGCCGCTTTGAAGAGAGGTTGCATCGTAAAGTGAGGGATGAACGTAACTGTTGTTTATCGAAAGCACCGCTAAACAGGCATCGTCACCGCTCCAGTATTCGTAGCAATAGGTGGTGATGGTGATGCTCTTGGCTTTGGGCACCACACCGCTGACCGTTACGGTCAGATCGCCTGACACCTGCAGGGTATACACGCCCTGCACGGGAATGAGCTTCTTGCCGTTACACGAGACGCTCAGCTTGTCTGCGGTATATCCCGATGCCACCTCAAGGGTGAAGGAATACTCCTCTCCCGAGGTAGAATAGGGTAGACCCGAAATGCCCTTGATGCTGACCCCTTTTGGCAGATCAAAGCGCAGCGATTTCAACTCGCTGAGGGTGACCGAATAGCTTGAAGCGGTAGAAAGGGTGGTTTGGGGCGATTCGCTGTAAAGAGCCGCACCCGTTTTGTCAAGCAAGGAAACCTCCTTTACGGTCACGCTCTTCGTGCCGTCGGTTCGGACGGTCAGCCCCAGACGGTAATCATCAAAATCGGTGCCTGCGGGCAGCTTTTTCGCCAGCTCGTCGTAGTTAAAGCAGAGGGTGCCCGTGATCGGTACGCTGCCGCCTACGAAATTGACGCTCTTATAGGGGCGCGCCCACTCCTGAGAGAAGATATAGGGGGTATATTCATAGCAGTTGCCCTGCAGGTCGGTGGCGGTGAGGGTGACGGCAAAGCCGTCTCTGTCTGCCGTGGTCAGCTTTACCGAGGCGGTATAGTCGGGGGTGCCGATCTTCAGATCGGTCCTCCAATCAAGGAAGCACATCTGATCCATCGTCCATGTACGGTCGGATAGGTTTAAGGCTTCGTGGGGAGAGGTGAGGTTGAGGGCATCGTACATCATCCAGGTGTAGCCCTTGTCCATCCAGCTCTTTCCCCAGGAATTTGCCACAAGGAAGGCGCCCTTTAAGGTCACGCCCGAAACGGTGCAGGTGATCTCGTCATCGTAGCCCACGATAGACACCTGATGCCCGCCTGAGCTGAGATTTCTTGATAAATAGATGGCGTGCTCTCCCGTCTTTCCGTAAGAGCCCGTACCCGAAATGGTGGTGTACTGCCAGCGGGAGGGATAGCCGCCCGTGACCACCACGTTGCCGTCCTTCAGAGCGGTCTTGATCTTTTCAATCAGAAGATTGCCTGCCACCGAGGTGGTCATTTTATAGTTGTAGGGATCGGAGCCGATCCAGATCTGCTCGTAATCGGAGATACGATAGTCTTGCGCCTGCTGCCACATACCCGCAGTGGCAGTCCAGCTTGAGGCGTTGGTGTTATCTTTGGCACCGCCCGCACTGTCGTAGCTGAAATCGCAAAGGTTCATGGGAAGGGTGCCCTGCTCCTTTAAGGTCTCATAGACCCACGCCGTGCCCGCACCTGCCAGATTGTAGGTGAATTTGGGCGAGAGCAGGTAAGCCTTGTTGCCCGAGGAGGGGTCAAATACGCTGTTTTTATCGATGCTTTCAAGATAGCGGGAATAGGCGTTGGTAAGCTGGGTATAGGTGATCGCCATGGAGGCACAACACCCCAGCGCCCCCTGATTGCCGATGGGAGGAAGGTGCTTGTCCTGTCTTAAATCCACTGCAGCGGGAAGCGCTTCCTGTTCTGCGGAGATGGAAAAGGGAAGGGCGATGGTCAGCAGGCAAAGAGAGAGGAAAAACGAACAAATCTTGTTTATAGTCTTCATGGCGGCTCCTTTGAACGGTTTGATCATCTTGGGTTTATTATATCACAGAAGATAGAAGTGTTTGTGAATATTTTGTTAACACTCGGAAGCGACTTCGGAATATTTGTGGATAAGTGGATGAAAATGGGCCACAAATCCCGTTTTAAATCTGCTATCCTAATACTGCAGATGGGAGAGAAAACAGCGGGAAAGGAGAAGGATGGCAGAAAGAAAGAGAAAAAAGAAGAAATGGGAGAAGGAGGAGGTCCTTGATCGCCTGATGCGTATTGCCGAGGAGGCGCATTTGGCCACATGGAACGATAAGACCGACAAGGCGGGAAATCAGACAAAGGAATACGATGCACGGTGTGCCACCATTGAGTTGAAGGCTCTTGAATATGCGGTGAAGCTGGCAGGCTTTGATCTTCCCGAGGTGGAGGGGGTGTGCGTGACCTTGGAGGAGGGCGCACGGGAGTTTGCCAAATGAACAAGAGAAGTCTTGGAAGACCCACTGTACGGCAGATGGATTTTTTAAGGGCAACACAGCGATATATTGCCTACGGGGGCGCCAGAGGGGGCGGAAAAAGCTGGGCGGTGCGTTGTAAAGCAATTCTTTTGGCGCTGGAATACAGTGGATGCAGGATCTTGGTGCTCAGACGCACGCTGGGGGAGCTGAGAGAAAACCACATTCGTCCCCTATGTTTATGCTTGGAGGGCATTGCTTCCTTCAGCGAAAGCAAGAGAGCCTTTTCTTTTGCAAACGGCTCGCAGATCCTTTGCGGATATTGTGCCAAGGAGAAGGATCTTCAGCGCTATCAGGGGCAGGAATACGATTTCATTTTTATTGATGAGGCGACGCAGATGGAGGAGTATGTTTTTTCTGCATTGAAGGGATGCCTTCGCGGAACCAACGGCTATCCCAAAAGGATCTATCTGACCTGTAATCCCGGTGGAGTGGGGCATAGCTGGGTGAAGCGGTTGTTTATCGACAGAAAATATGAGCCGGGGGAGGATCCCGATGAATACTGCTTTATTAAGGCAAAGCTCTCCGACAACAAGATCCTGCAGGAAAAGGATCCGTCTTATCTGAAGGCTCTTCAAAGCCTGCCGCCCGATCTGAAAAGAGCATGGCTTGACGGTTGCTGGGATCTGTTTAAGGGGCAATATTTTGAGGAGTTTTCAAGGGAGCTGCACGTGTGCTCTCCTTTTGAGATCCCCCCCTCTTATACCAGATACATGGCCTTTGACTACGGTCTCGATATGCTTGCCTGTCTTTGGATCGCCGATGACGGACACGGGCACTATTATGTTTACAGAGAGCTGCACCGTTCGGGACTGATCGTCAGTACAGCAGCGCAGCTGATGAGGGAATATTCGGCAGGGGAGCAGATCAAGGAGATCTTCATGCCACCGGATATGCGCTCAAGGCAAAAGGATAGCGGTCTTTCCATGGCAGAGCTTTTTTACAGAGAAGGGATCAGGGGTGTATGTGCAGACAACCGAAGAGTGCCCGGCTGGCTTGCTTTAAAGGAGCTTTTGGCACCCGTGCCCGATCTGTCCGGAACGCCTTCTCCGCGGCTTCGGATCTTTGAGAGCTGTCACACCCTCATCTCCCATCTGCCTGCCTTGCGCAGAGATGACAAGACGGCAAGCGATGCCTCGGTTCATCCCCATGAGATCACCCATATTTGCGATGCTCTGCGCTATTTTGCGCTTTCGGTCAGAGAAGGTGCGGGACAAAGCAAGGAGGCACTCGATCCTTTGATGCTTGCACGGATCAACGCCGTGAAAAGAGCTTCGGGCGGACGACGGGCGATCCGTTTTTAAAAGATATCCCATCTGTAAAAAACGCTGTTTGCTTTGGGAAGCTTTTTGGCAGAAAAGAAAAAACGTACGGTGCATGGGGAAAAAACCAAAGCCTTTGGGCTATCGGATCAAAAGAGAAGGGAGGTGAAATAATGACGGATTTTAATGAGAATACGCTCATATGCGGTGTGAAGGCAGGGAAGATTGCCGGTGTGGTGGATGCCGAAGGGAGCGTTTTTGCAAGGGAGTGCTACGATGCACTTCTTGCCATCGTGCAGACCATGCATGATATGACCGCAAGCGGCATCTTCGGCAAGGATCTGGAGCAGGTTTTGAGATACCATTTTTGCAAGGGAAACGAGCGGTATCATCCGCTTTGCCTGCAGGCGGTCTACGATGTTTTTATCGACGGAAAAAGGCGAAATAAGGATTGGCTGATCTATCAGTTTCGTTCCTATGCAAAATACGGAACGGACGACTGCCTGCCCGATATGGAAAAGCTGGCTCCTCTGCTTGAAAAATATGAGTATTTGGGTAAGGATGGGATCAGCCGCCGTTGGGGACATTTCTATTTCGGCAAAAAGATTGGCTATCAGGTGCAGCTTGGCGCATACAAGGTGCTGGCAAATGCGCAGAGACTTCATGACCGCGTGAAGGGGCAGGGCTTTGCCGTGACCATCACGGGAGACAAGGAGGGCTGGTACCGTGTGCGCTCGGGCAACTTTTTTGACCGTAAAAATGCTGAGGCACATCGGGCGGCACTGGTCAAAAAGGGGTATCGGAATGCCTATGTGGTTTCATCGTTTTGAAAATCGGATCACCGAAGCTTAAACAAGGAGGTGAATAGGTGATGGGGATCTATCTTGCTGTGCTTGTAGCCCTTTTGTGGGCGATCTATTGCAGTATTTTTACCGTGATTCTTGCTGTTTTTCTACAGAGGGAAAGAAGGATGCTTTATCGGCTTTTGTCTCTGCCTGCCGAGGAAAGAAGGGGAGAGCGGAGGGCTGAGGGCTTGCATGATCGACTAAAGGCTCTGCGGGAAAGCTGGCGCAGACCCTTTAGCGGTAGCGGAAAGGAGGTGAAGAAATGAAAGGATCAAACAAGGAAAAAAAGAAGGAAACATCGGCGCCCCCTCTTTGCTATGACCGCAAGGGCAATCGGCTTTTTGCGGAGGATCTGGTGGCCATGGTGGAAAAGGAGGCGGAGAAGAGGAGGATGGACCGGTTGCCCTTTGAGCTGCAGTGGAGATTGAACACCAATTTTTTATCGGGCAATCAGCACTGTGACATCAACGTGCATCGAGGGACAGTGGAGAATTACGAGCCTTTATACGAGTATATGTCAAGGGAGGTCTTCAATCGGATCGCACCCATTATGGAAACCAGACTCTCCCACCTGAAACGAGTGAATTATCGGGTGTCCGTACTGCCTAAAAGCAGTGAGTATGAGGATCGCTTGAAGGCAGAGCTGGCGGACAGCCTGATCACACAGCGCAGAAACGGAGCAGAGTACACCTCGGCATTTGAGCGCATTCTCGGACTTACCGAGCTGACGGGCAGTGCCTTTATCATGAGCTGGTGGGATGCCATGAAGGATTTTGGCAGAGTTGGTGAGCGGGAGCGTTCTCAAGGACAACTGCCTCAGATGGGAGACGTGGCCTTTACGGTGCTTACTCCCTATGAGATTTTGCCGGAGGATCTGTATGCTGAGGAGGTGGAGGAGCAACCCTCGCTGATCGTGGAGCAGGTGAAAAGCGTTGAGGAGCTTTACGACCTTTACGGTGTGATGCTGGAAGGACAGAGCGTGGACGGATGCGGATATGCCGCACTGTCGGGAGCGGGCGGATTGGGCTATGAATCGGGTACGCTGGCGCTTTGTAACGTTTCAAAGGAAAACGCTCTGCTTTTGCGTACCTATATGGAGCGTCCCACCGCTGCCTATCCCGAGGGCAGGATGATCATCACGGCAGGAGGAAGGCTCTTGCATTACGGAGCATTGCCTTATGATCGTTATCCCATTTGTGCCGTGAAGTCAAGACGTATATCGGGACAGTTCTTCGGCAGAAGCGTGATCGAGAATCTGATTCCTTTGCAGAGAAGCTACAACGGGATCAAAAATCGCATCAACGATTACATCAACCGTTCTACCTGCGGTCAGCTTCTCATTGAGGAGGGATCTGTAGATGCCGATGATCTGACGCAAAGCGGACTTTGTCCGGGAGCGCCGATCGTATATAGCAGAGGAGCCACTTTGCCCTCGCTCCTTGAAACACCGGCGCTTTCCGATCTTGCCTGCACCCAGTGCGAAAAGCTGGAAAAGGACATGGAATACGCAGCGGGCGTTTCCGGAATGCTGGCAGGGGGAAGCTTACCCTCTGCAGTCAGCTCTGCGGTGGCCATCGAGATCCTGCAGGATCTGGACACCACTCGACTTTCCCTTTATGCGGATAACGTGCGTAAGGGCATCCTGACACTTTGCGATATCTGGCTGTCGATCTACAAGCGGTATATTACCGTGAAAAGAACGCTTTGCATGGTGGGCGCCCACAAGCGCAGTGCGGCCATCAGCTTTTTGGGGGAGGATCTTGAATACAGCGAGCTGTATTTTGAAAGTGAAAACGAGCTGCAGGTGCGTGAAGAGGAGCAGCGTCAAAAGTATCTGGAGGTACTGAAGCTGGGACTTTTCTCCGACGAAAAAGGTGCCCTTTCCTCCTTAACCAAGGCAAAGGCCGTACGCCGTTTGCTTGGAAAGGGAGAATCGATCGATTATGCCGAATCGGAAATACAGCTCGACAACGCCCGTAATGAAAATGCCGAGCTGGAGCAGGGAAGAGAGGTGGTGCTCTCAAGTCTTGATGATCATGCCCTGCATTTGGCGGAGCATCGGTTGTTTGCGCTACAGGATCGCTTCAGAAAAAAGGAGGCGGCAGAGGGAGAGGGCATGAAGGCGTTGCTTGCCCATATCGAGGCTCATCAAAGAGCTCTTGCCGCACAAAAGAAAGAACATACGGAAGGAGAAAAAACAGATGGAAATGCAGAATGAAATGATGGTGGATCAAAGTTTTGTAACGGCTGAGGAAGGGTCTCTTTCCCATTCTCCCGCAGAGGATGCATACCGCATTCTTGCCGAAGAAAACAGGCTTTTGAGCCAAGAGCTTTCCAAGATCAAGGCTGAATATGAGCAGAACATGGAAAGTCAAAGGGGGGAACAGCTTCTTGAAAAGCTGGTGGGCTCGCGCAACCAGCCTTTGTTTGAGCGTGCGCTCAAGAGAGCCTGCTCCGAGGAGCTGGCAGCTCTTCCACATGAGAAGCGCTATGAGGTGAGCTATCTGTTGTGTCTCGGTGAGGATGCCAGGGCAAAGCGCTCGTCTTCTTTGGCAGGAGATGCTCCTCCTCCCTTTGCCCATTCTGCCGGCAACGGGCAGGTGGCCTTATCGATGACCAAGACCCCGACCAGCTTTGAAATGGCAAAAGAAAACGCCAAAAAGTATTTTAAACATTGATGCGATCCGATAATACGACCGCAAAAAACTAAAAAAAGAAAAGGAGAATTATAATGTCTGCAAATTTGAACACAATTTCGAAAATTCTGAAGGAACAGTATCTGCCCGTTTTAAAGAACGGTATTTCAAAAGAGCCTTCTCCCTTTTTGGAGATGATCAAGAAGGTGCCTCTGACCGGAGGTAAGATCACAGCGATCGCTCCTTACGGCATCAACGGTGGCTTTGGCTTTGGCAGCGACGGTGAGGCGACTCCTCAGGCCGTTTCCAGAGCATACAAGCGTTTGGAGGTGGAGCCCGTGAATATGTACGTGGATATCCGTATCTCGGACAAGACCGTGAAGCTGGCAAACGATGGTGGTGCACTGATCAATGCGCTGGATGACGAGGTTGCCGGCTCTTATGAGGCGGCAAAGTGGAATGTGGGCAGAGCGCTGTTTGGTGACGGTAGTGGCGTGCTTTGCACCTGTACCTCCCAGTCTATCTACGATCAGAACACCGATCAGACCGCTGTGGTCGTGGAAAACTCTGCTGCACTGGTGGAAGGCTTGGTGGTGGACGTATATAGCTACGCCTCTTCCTCCTCTACCGAAGGCATTCTGCTGAATGAGAACAAGGCAAAAAGAATCAAGGAGGTGGACAGAAACCAGAACATGGTGGTATTTGAAGGTCAGGTGAATGCCCTTCAGAACTCCGAAGAACTGAACAACTATGGCTTCATCGTGGTTCAGGGCTCCTACAATAAGGAGATCACCGGCTTGAAGGCCATCTTTGACGAAAACATTACAACGCTTTACGGCTTGGAAAAGAAGGGAAATTCCTTCCTGAAGCCTCAGGTGGTGAATGCGGAAGGGGCGATCACCGATCAGATCATCTATAATGCTGTGAAGAAGTCCTACGATTACAAGAACACCAAGATCGATCTTGTGATGATGGGCAATGCCGCATTTGAGGCATATCAGAAATATATGCGTGAAAACAACGTGCTGGTATGTGATAAGGCGACCTTTACCGGCGGTGCCTCCGGATACAAGGTGATGGTGGGTAACCGTGTGGTAACCGTTGTGAACGAAAAGCTGGTGCCCGATAAGGAAGCATGGTGCGTGGATACCTCTGCCTTTGCCTTTGTACATCTGGACTTTGACTTCTGCGATTATGGCTCTTCGGGTATTTTCCAGCTGGTGCCCGGCACCTCTTACTACAGAGCTCTGCTGGCTTCCTACGGAAATCTGATCTGCAAGAACCCCGGTGGCTGCGTCAAGATCACGAACTGCGTAGAATGATATTACTTCTCGGTGTCCTTTCCGATCTGCGGAGGGGACACCGAAAAGACCCTAAGAAGAAGGAGGCGAAAACACACATATGATGACAAGAGATATGTTATATAGCAGGGTATCATCGGTCTGCCCGATGGAACGAACGGATTTTGAAGAGGATCTTGTTTGTGCGGTAAACGAGCTTTGTGCCATGTTTGGCGAAAAGTACGTGATGGATGAAACGAGTGACCTGACGGTGGACTGTGCGTATTTCACCGCTCTTTGCTCGGCAATCCTCTATTTTCGCATGGGAGATCAAAGCGACAGACGACGTTTTATCGACAGAGCCAAGCAGGCTTTCCTGACCATTTGGAAGGCGCGGGCAAAGGAAAGAAGAAAGGGGGATGGTGATGAGGGTCACGGTGACTGATGTAAAGGGCTACATCGAAGAGATCCTTAATGAATTTGAAGGGGCACCCGAGGGGGCGATGGCTTATCTGACAGAGGAGCTTAACGCCGTGCAGCAGTTGTATTTTCAACGCTTTCACCATGAAACGTCGGTGTACGAAAGCTCGGCGCCCTCATCCGATATGACGGTGACGGTCAATGCGGGCAGCGGGATGGCTGAGGTTGAACGGGAGGATGTGCTTGCAGTCTTTTTTCAAGGAGCGGAACAACCCTATCTTTCCCCCGAGATCTTTTTTGCAACCAAGCGTTCTGCATACACCTATGTTGACGGAAGAATCCATTTGCGTGCTCCAAAGGACCCAAATGATCTTTCGGTAACGGTGATCTACAGGAAAAGACCTCAGGATCTGTCTTTTGAGGATGGCACGATCAGCGGAGCACTGTATATTCCGTTAAAGCATCTTCCTCTTGCAGGAAACAAAATGCGAGAATGTGCTGCCAGATCGGTTTTTGAATACAAGGATGCTGACGGCTATGCGCAGGCATACAACAATTGGCTGAACGTTCTTGACGGCTATGAAAACGGGGACGGAAGTGCTGCGGCAAGAGCACGTGCCGCACTTTAAAGAGGGGGATGGTTTGAACTATGGTGAGATCTGCGCTTTTTGGCGGAAGAGAAGAGTCGATCAAGTTAAAAAAGAGCTCGTTTGAGGGAGTAAGGGGAGACGGACGCACGGCGCTTTCAAATGCCGAGCTATCGCCCTACGGTCTGCGAGCCCACAGGCTTTTTCAAGAGGTGAATCTTTCCGGTATCCCCTCGAATATCCGTGCGATCAAGGCATACGGTGATCGGTTGCTATTATTCAATATGGAAAGCGGCTATTTCGGGATCTATGTTCTAAGCGGTGGGACGGTAAGCAAAACGGGTACCACGGTAAAGACCTATCCTCTTGACAGCGACGGCAGCGATTATTGTACGACTGTACTGATGACCGATGACGGTCATGCCAAGCTGGACGGGTGCTGTGCCCACACTAAGCTTTTGTTTTTTCCCTCGGGTCAGACTGCCTGCCTTTCGTCTGCAATGATCCCCATGCTTTATAGTACTCTTCCTACGGACATTCCCACTTTTCGGTATGCGACACTTTCAAAGGGCAGGCTTTACGGAAGTGAGGGACAGAAGGTATATGTTTCGGGAGCGGGTGGATGCTTTGACTGGACGTACGATACGCAGGGAGAGGATCCTTCCGCTGAGCACGCATGGAAGGGCGCAACGGGTACGCAGACAGACCGAAGCATGGAGGTGACTGCGCTGATGCCCTATAAAAATGGCGTGCTGGTCTTTAGAGAACGAGCGTTGCAGGTGATTACAGGCAACGAAAACCCCTTCGTTTTAAAGGATCTTTTCAAGGTGGGCACCAGACACGGAGGTTCTGTGAAGGAAGTCGACGGAAAGATCTATTTTCTTACCGATCGGGGGCCGGCTTGCTACAACGGAAGCACTGTGGACTATCTGCCCCCTCTTCCTCAAGGAATCGCAACCAACGGTGTGGCGGGAGAGCTTGACGGAAGGTATTGCATTTACGGGACCGACGGTGTGTTTCACCACATGTATTCCTATGACGAAAAAAGCAAGAGCTACGCCGTTTGCAAGGTACCACAAGAGGTGCGGGAGCTGGTCAACTGTAATGGCAGCTTATACGCCTTGATGGGGGGCGTGGGCGAGGAAAGTAAGCTCTATCTTTTGACCGAAGACCGTTCCTCTTCCTATATGGAGGCAGAATTTTTATTGCTTGACGATGAATACAGAAGGGTCTCGGTGAGGGATCTGGCGGTGCGGCTGAACGTGTCGGCAGGGTCGAGCTTCAGAGTGACGGTAAAGCAGAGAGATCAAAACGGCAAAACGGTCAATTGCTCCTTTGACATGGTGCATTGTGCCGCAGGCGGGGAGTTGACCTATCGGATACGAAAGCGCATCAGAAGCTCTTACGGAGTAAGGCTGCTTGTGGAAAGCGTGGGGGACGTGACGCTGGGGGGCTTTGAGATCGTCTACAACATCGCAGAGCGAGGAGGTTCATAAGAGATCTCCTCGCAGTTAAAAAAAAGAAGAAGGGAGGCGGCGCAATTGCGCAAAGCGGATCGTGACGGAATATGACGTTTTGCTGGTGCTGATCACGGTGGTGGGATTTGTCATCAGCGTTGCCTCGGTAGGGGTGCGCTTCACAAAGGCCATCGGTCAGGTCAAAGCAGCGACCGAGGCACTCAGAGATGCGGTGAGCGACCTGCGGGAGGTGATCGGCGAGTTGAAAAAGGAAAACAAGAAGGATCATGAGGAGTTTTCAAAGAGGCTCAATCGGGTGGAGAATCGTTTGACCAGACTTGAGACTGAGGTGGAAGGATACCGAAAGGAGTGATAGAAAAGATGAAGGAACAATTCAAAAAGATTCTTAAAAAGTTGACCAGCAGAAAGTTCATTGCCATGCTTTTGGGAGTAGCGCTGGGATGTGCGATGGTCTTTGGGGTGGACGGAGAGGAGGTTTCCACCGTGGCGGGCGCCATGACCTCGGTGGTGTCGCTGATCTATTATATGTTCACCGAGGGGAAGATCGATCGCACAGCGCTGCTGATCGAAGAGCAAAACAAGGAAGAAGGCGGGCAGGATCGGGAGCGGCTCTTGGAGGAGCTTTTCAGCGAATAAAAAGAGCCGGCAGCGTAAGCTGTCGGCTCTTTAGTCAGTTGTTTTGATAGTTCATATGCTTTTGATACCACAAGATCTTTTCATTGGTTTCATTCAGCTGTTCGGTTGCGTAGCGTCCTGCACGGCTTTCTTCAAGGAGTGCATTGGATGCTTTTTTATTTTCTGCTGTTTGTCTGTCAAGCGCATCTAAAATATCTTGGTGCATAGAATACGTATTGTCATCAATTTGCTTCAGTCGTTGCGCTACCGATTGCATAGTGCTGTTTACAGACCGCATCGTGCTGTTGAGATCACAAATAGCTTTTCGGATGTTGTCCAGTCCGCCAACAATTTCGCCAATTTCTAATTTGTGATCATAATAACGCACTGCCTCTTGCATATTATTGACTAAGTTGTTTTTGAAAAAGCGATCCAGCATCATAACGCAATCCATATATCGATAATCGGGCGGGATAATACCTATGCGGTAAAACTCAGTTTTCATACGTTGAAGCTCTTTTCTGCGAGAGTGGATCGCTGAGATTTGATTGTTTAATTCAGCGATATTCAGTTCTGTTTTCGCACTAAGCTGTTTTGCTTCTTGCCGCGCTGCGTCGGTTTTTTTGCATTTCAGCTCTGCGTCTTTAACCTTTTTTTGTTGCTTTTCAAAGGCATCTTGAGCCGAGGTATAACCGGATTGTAAGGAATTGAAAATTTTATTTTTCTCGTTTTTAATTGAATTAACGCTGAAAAAACAGAAGAACAGAAGCGTGATGATAAGAGGAAGGATCAACGGCAGAAAAAGAATTGGATTGTTAAAGCCGGAAAAATCGAACTCGGTGATATTAAAGACTTGCATAGCTGCTTCCTTTGATGCGATAGTGAGAATGAACATTGTTCCAAAAAAAGAAGCAGGTAAAATAACACATAAGCTGATCAGTGCGGATCGCAGTATAATTTTTGCTTTATCAAGTATTGGAGGATTTTGAAGCTTATACGTTTCTTTTTCAAGCTCGCGGTGCGCTTCTTCAAGCTTTTGTTTTTGTTCTTTCAGAGAAGAAAGAGCCTCTTGGTGATCGCGTTCTCTCCATTTATGGATTTGTTTATCCACGGCGCGATCGTCGTTGATGCTTTGCTGTAACTGTTCTTCTAACTTTTCCAGTGTATAAATTGCGCATTCGAGCTCTGCCGCGTCGTGTACGTAAGAGGTAACCATTTTTTTGTCTGAAAACTGCGGGTTTCCAATGGTTGCAAAGCTATTCATAGTGATCTCCTTATTTGTGGTTAGTAAATATATTATAGTACAAATATTTACTAAAGTCAATAGTAATTTTTTATGTTTGATATAATCGTATAAAAAGGAGGAGCACTATGGATTATCTTAAGCGGATGCGAGATTTGCGGGAAGACAGCGATAAAACGCAACAGCAGATAGCCGATGTTTTGGGAACGTCGCAGACGATGTATGCACGATATGAACGCGGGGCAAACGAATTGCCCATCCGTCATCTTATGAAGTTGTGCGACTATTATCACGTTTCTGCCGATTATTTATTAGGACGAAGCGATATAAAGAACCCCAAAAGATAAAAAAAGAACGTCCGCAGACGTTCTTTTTTTGGTGTGTGTAATTCTCTACCGAATTATTCAGCAGCGTAAACGCTAACGCGCTTTCTGCCGCCGGTAACGGGCTCGAACTTGACCTTTCCGTCAATCAGAGCAAACAGGGTATCGTCAGATCCCTTGCCTACGTTGTTACCGGGATGGATGTGAGTGCCGCGCTGTCTTACCAGAATGCTGCCTGCAGTAACGGTCTGACCGTCTGCTCTCTTTACACCCAGTCTCTTGGATTCGCTGTCACGGCCGTTCTTGGTAGAACCAACGCCCTTCTTGTGCGCGAAGAACTGTAAACCTAATCTAAGCATTGTAGTATTCCTCCGTAATTATTTTGCAAACGACTTACATTTCGATCTCGTCTACCGAAAGAAACTCGTAGTATTCCTCCACCAGGTCGTTTAACTGGAAGAAGTAGCCCTGCAAGAGCCCCGAAATGGCGAACCGCTTTTTTTCGTCCTCCTCATATTCGGGAAGGGCGGACAAGACGGTCAATTTGATATCGGTGGTTTCTTCGTCAATGGTGTAGTCCACTCTTGATGCGTAGGAGATCTCGACGGTGTTGATGATCAGCATGGTCATTGCAGAAAGGGCAGAGCAGAGGATGTCGTCGCCCGACTCTCCATAGCCTGTGTGTCCCTGTTCCTCAAAGCCAAAGTAAACGCCGTCTCTCTTGAAAAAGGTGACCTTGGTCATTTTTTCGGATTATGCGTGGATAGAACTGATCTGCACCTTGGTGTAGGGCTGTCTGTGGCCGATCTTCTTTTTCTCGTTCTTCTTGGGCTTGTACTTCATAACATGAATCTTCTTGCCCAGACCGTTCTTGACCACGTTTGCGGTAACGGTTGCGCCTGCTACGGTAGGAGTACCTACAACCAGACCCTCGGTTCCCGAAACTGCCAGCACCTTATCAAAGGTATACTCGCTGCCTTCTGCTGCTTCCAGCTTTTCAACGAAGATGATGTCACCCTCGCTGACCTTATACTGCTTTCCGCCGGTTTCGATAATTGCGTACACGAAAAGCACCTCTCTTTCTTTATGGCGATATGCGCCGAATTCGCTGCGGCAGGTGGCTTTTTTCAGCTCCTTTCTCAGGTTACCCCGAAAAAAGGACCCGAAAAGATGCACTTTGACCGACCACATGCGTAGTGCCATTCTACCATAAAACGATCTGCTTGTCAAGCGTTATTTTCAAAAAAATGTGTATAATTTGTAAAAAAATCAAGGGAAAAAGGAGGCTTTGCCTTCTTTTTACCAAGGCTCTTTTCTTGTGCCCTTTAAAGCACGCCCTCTTCCTTCATAAAGGCCTCGATGCGGGCAAGGGCTCTGGCGATATGCTCGATGGAATAGCAGTAGGAGGCGCGCACGAACCCTTCGCCGCTTTTGCCGAACGCCGTACCGGGCACCAGCGCCACTTTTTTGGAAAGGAGCAGTCTTTCACAAAACTCGTCGCTGCTCATCCCCGTCTTGCTGATGCAGGGGAAGGTGTAAAAGGCACCCTTGGGCTCACGGCAGGTAAGCCCCAGACGGTTGAAGCCCGACACCATCAGGCGGCGGCGCATATCGTATTCCTCCTTCATCTCCGCCACCTCCCCATCGCAATTGCGCAGTGCTTCGATTGCGGCGTACTGGGCGGTAGTGGGGGCGCACATAATGGCGTATTGGTGGATCTTGGTCACCTGCTCAATGATCGGCTCGGGACCGCAGGCGTAGCCAAGTCGCCAGCCGGTCATGGAAAATGCCTTTGAAAAGCCGTTGACCACCACCGTCTGCTCCTTCATTCCCTCAATGGAGGCGATGGAGCAGTGTCTTCCCGTGTAGGTCAGTTCGGAATAGATCTCGTCGGACAACACGAAGATTTCCTTTTCCTTTAACACCTTGGCGATCCTTTCAAGATCCTCCTTTTCCATCACCGCACCCGTGGGATTGCAGGGGTAGGGAAGGATGAGGAGCTTGGTTTTGTCGGTGATAGAGGAGAGAAGCTCCTCGGGGGTGACCTTGAATTCGTTTTCCGCTTTGGTCTCGATGATCACGGGCACGCCCCCCACAAGTCTGGTCATCGGCTCGTAGCAAACGTAGGAGGGCTGAGGGATGATCACCTCGTCTCCGGGGCAAACGAGGGCGCGGATGACGGCGTCGATGGCTTCACTTCCCCCGATGGTCACCAGGATCTCTTTATCGGGATGGTAGGAAAGGGTGTATTTTCTCTTTAAATAACGGGAGATCTCGCTGCGCAAAGCCGCAAGTCCTTTGTTTGCGCTGTAGCGGGTGCGTCCCTCCTCAAGGGAGGCAATGCCCGCCTGACGGATCTTCCAGGGGGTAACGAAGTCGGGCTCGCCCACTCCCAGAGAGATGACGCCCTCCATGGTGCCGGCGATATCGAAAAATTTACGGATGCCCGAGGGGGGGATGGCGCACACCTCGGGGTTTAAAAGCTTTGAATAGTCCATTGTAGAGGGTACTCCTTAGAGGAAAAATGCTTCTCTGTCGTCCACGGGTGCACCGATGAGCTCCACGTCCTGCTCCTTATAGCGGCGCAAAACGAAGTGGGTGGCGGTGGACAGCACAGAGTCGATGGTGGAAAGCTCCTTGGCAACGAAGAGGGCGACCTCTTGGAAGGACTTGCCCTTGACCACCACGGAAAGATCGTAGCCGCCCGACATCAGATAGACGCTTTCCACCTGCGGGAATTTCATCACTCTTCTTGCCACCTCCTCAAAGCCGTGTCCGGGCTTGGGGGTGACCTTCAATTCGATGATGGCAGACACCAGGGTGTTGTCTACCTTCTCCCAGTCGATGAGCGCCTTGTAGCCGCAGATGAGCCCCTGCTCCTCCATTTCGGCGATCTCCTTTTCCACCTCGGCTGTGGAAAGACCGGTCATCACGGCAAGCTCGTCGGGGGTGTAGCGGGCGTTGCGGCTCAGCAGATTCAGAATTTTCGTATTCATAGGGATCGTCCTTTCGCTTACGGTATAAAGTAAAAGACCCGCGCCTTACCCGGCGCGGGTCAGAACCCATTTCGGATGTATTTAACATTTTACCACGGTTTTGCCCGTATGTCAAGGAATTTTTGCCTCTTAACCGCAGAGATTACTCGGTCAGATCCTTGATGATGCCAAGGCGCAGGGCATCCTTGTAGTAAGCCTCGGAGGATTCATTCCAGATCAGCTGCTCCTCCCACCAAAGGTCGATGTCGGTTCCGTGATCGGAGGTAAGGACGAAAAAGGTCTGATAGCTTTGGGCGCTTCCGTCCTCCTTTAGAGAGAACGCGGCGTCGCAGTCGGTAAGACACAGCTCAAACACATAGTTGTCTCCCTGAACATACCCCCTACAAGGGTTCAGGGTGACCGACTCAAACGGCTCGTTGCTTCCCTCGGGACGGTAAAAGATCTTCCAGGGTTGGATAGGGAGACCGTTGCTCTCCTCGTTTCCGGCAAATTCAGCTGAGCTTACCGAGACGCTCAGCTGAAAGCGGGCGTCCTCGGGGTGATCGGCGGGGGTAAAAACGGTGAAGCCCGAGGGTGCCATTTCATCGCTATAGCTTTGTGTCACAACGTCGGCTATCAGTGCCGGGGTATAGCGATCGTATCCAAACTCCCGCAGCCATAAAAACCACTCGGTGCTGTATCTGGGCGAGGGCTCCGAAGGGACCTCCTTGACAGACGGTTCGGAGGGCGAAATAAGGGGAAAAGGGGGAAACGGATCGTTGGGTGGCTCTGAGGGGGAAGAGGCGGGTGCCGAAGGGGCTGAGGGTGTGGAGGGGGCGGAGGAAAGATACTGCAGATCGGTGCAGGCGCAAAGAAGAAAAAGTGCCGATAATCCAAGGCAGATCACGGTTAAAAGCATTTTTTTCATAGGAAAAGCTCCTTTCGTTTGGATGATGAGGCGTTAAGAAAGCTCCTTGATCGCACCGGCGGCAAGAGCATCCTCATAGTAGGCCTGCGAGGAGTCGGTCCAGTCCACCAGCTCCTCCTGCCAGATCACGATCTTCCCCTCTTGGTCAAGAATGATGAAAATGAAGTGGTAGGTCTGCGTGCTGCCGTCCTCCTTCAGCGAGAGCTTTGCGCCGTAGTCGTGCAGGTTCAGGCGGTAAAGGTAGTTATCTCCAAAGGTGATGGCGCCCCACGGCACCATTTCCACCGATTCGTAGTCCTCGTCGCTCCCATCGGGGCGGTAAAAGACCTTCCAGGTGTAGGAATAGTCTTCTTTGCCAAGACTCGAGTAGCCGTCAAATTCTGCAGAGCTCATGTACACACAAAGGTTAAAATAGTTGTGATAGGTCATAAATTCAAAGGCGGAGGGATCCATATCCTCGGTGTATTTGATGCTGCCGTAAAGCCCGCCCTCCCATACCATCGGGTAGGTGTCGCCGTGGTCGCTTACCAGCCATTCAAGCCAGGAGGTGGTGAATATATCGGGTTCGAGCGGGGAATCGTCATTCTTGCTTTCGGAAGTTGGGGGCTCCATATAAGAGGATTCCTCGGTGGCGGAGAGGGGAGGCTTGAGGGAGGGGGAGACGTCGGGCAGCGAGGGGGAGGGAAGGGGGGATGCAGGCGCAGATGCCGTCGGGTCGTCCGTGCTTACACCGGGCAAAACGGGGGTGTCCTTTTTGCCAAGAGCCGCGGGAAGCAGGAGCAGCAGGAGCAGGATTGCCGCGCCAAGGGAGGCAAGCACCGCTTTGTTTGTCCGTCTTGCGACCCGTTTTCTTCTTGCGGCAAGCCCTTCAAGAGCTGCCTTTTCTTCAAGATGAGCGTTGATCAGCTCGTCGTCCAGCTCGCTGAGGGCGTCGATCAGACGTTCTTCGTTCATAAGATCACTCCGTTTTCTTCAAGATGTTTTTTTAGATCCTTTTTGATGGCGGCAAGCTCCTTGTAGACCGCGGAGGGGGTGATGCCCAGCGTTTTGGCGATCCGTTCAACCGGCTCTGCCATATAGTACCGATCCATAAAGACGTACCGTTTGCGGGCAGGGAGGGTTTTTAAAAAATCGCTGATCAGCTGTGACAGCCTTTTTTGCTCAAACTTCTCCTCGGCAGAGGGGGCGTTTTTCAGATCATGGTATAATTCCTCCGTGGATACGGTCAGCTCGGAGGGCACCCGTTTTGCCGCGCGGCAGATCCTTAACCGATCAATGGCGGTGCGGCGGGTAAGCTTTATCAAGAAGCCCTGCAAAAAGGCGGGTCGGGCAGGGGGGATGGCGTTCCAGAGGGCGAGCCATACCTCATTCTGGCATTCCTCACTTTCCTCCCGATCACCAAGAACGTTGAAGCAGAGGTGATAGACCAGCCTTCCGTATAAGCGGTTTGCCAAGACAAGAGCCCGCTCGTCCCTGCTCCAGAAAAGAGACACGATCTCCTCGTCGCTTTCTTTGACCGCTTCGGCGGCAAAGCCGTCGTCGATATACTTTTCCACGTCACCACCTCCTTGTCTTTGCCCGTCAATAGTACAGTCGAAAAAAACCTGAAAATTGGAATGTATTTCAGAAAAAATAAAAAAATTTTAAGGGCGGCAATGAAGCCCGCATCCCTTTTTCTGTACGTATAAAGTGTATCATATGAAAGGAAGACTGTCAACAACAAAGTAACAGCCTTGCACCCCTTAACTCCTTTCAAGCGTCCTGCCGCGGAAAAAGAAAACTGACTCCGCTTGAAAAAAGGAAGTCAGTATGTCTTTTAATATCTGCCATAGGGGCGTTTTGTGCTGTCGGTACGATGGGGGCAGTTCAGGCGGGGCAAAAATCACTTGATATATTCGGCAAGATCGTATTTTCCCAGATGCTCGTAGAAGGGCTCTATATAGTAGTCCTTTTTCTCTTCAAAATCCTTCCGGACAACGGAAATGAGATGATAAGCTTCAGCAATATGCTTTTCACATTCCTCAGTCTTGCCAAGCTTCTTATAGCAACCGGCAATGCACTGCAGAAAAATCCAATGGAAGGTCTGCATACAATAACGCTATATTAGAATAAAATCAACCGATGGTTAAGTCGGTTGAAATAGAACCGGAACCCATAGTTCGCCAAAGCCTTGCAAGCGCCGCTTTTTCGTGCAAGCGAACTGCAAGGAGCAATTTTGCTTTGCAAAATTCTCGGGGCTCGATTCGACAAACCATTCCAAACAAACACCCCTCGGCAAAAGCGGAGGGGTGTTTGTTTGGAGCGGGCAACGGGAATCGAACCCGCATAGTCAGCTTGGGAAGCTGATATTCTACCACTGAACTATGCCCGCAGTTGATACGCAGGTATTATAGCACCCTTTTTTTGGTTTGTCAAGAGAAAAACTTCGGGATTATCAGACAAAATAGCGTAAATTCTCAAAGTAAATGCAACAGT
>JAGBIB010000112.1 GCA_017935195.1 Clostridia bacterium | reverse complement strand
GATCATTTCCGCAACCCGAGAAACGTGGGCGTGATCGAAGACGCCGACGGCGTGGGCGAGGTGGGCAACGCCAAGTGCGGAGATATTATGAAAATCTACCTGAAAATTGAAAACGATGCAATAAAGGACGTGAAGTTCGAGACCTTCGGATGCGGCTCTGCCATTGCCTCCAGCTCCATGGCGACCGAAATGATCAAGGGCAAGCCCTTAAAGGAGGTGCTGAGCCTGACCAACAAGGCGGTTGTAGAGGCGTTGGGCGGACTGCCCGCACACAAGCTACACTGCTCGGTGCTTGCCGAGGAGGCGGTGAAGGCGGCACTAAAGGACTATTACGACAAAAAGGGCATTTCCTACGACAAGTCGCTCTTCCCCGACTGCGCTTCCTGCGGTCACTGCGACAGCGGATGCGCCCTTTAAAGCGAGGAACGTGATATGATGATCTCAACCAGAGGCAGATATGCACTGAGAGTGATGGTGGATCTTGCCGAAATGGCAACCACGGGCTACGTCCCCATGAAGTCGGTGGCAGAAAGACAGGGGCTTTCGCTGAAATATTTAGAACAGATCCTGCCCGTGCTTGTGAAAAACGGTTATGTAATCGGAATGCACGGCAAGAAGGGGGGATACCGTCTTGCCAAAGACCCTGGCGAGTATCGGGTGGGAGACATCCTTCGCCTGACCGAGGGAGAGCTGACACCGGTAGGCTGTGCCGAATGCGGAAAAGGGGGGTGCGAGCGAGCAGAAAGCTGCAGAACCCTTCCCATGTGGAGCGAGTTTCACCGTATGGTCAACGACTATTTCGACGGCATCACCCTTGCAGATCTGATGAATTGACAAAAAATGCCACGGATTTTAAGATCCGTGGCATTTTTTACTGTACTCTGCTGCTTTTTGAAGAGAAGGTCACTCCTGCTCCTGCCCCTCTTTGGAGGGAAAGAGGATGGCGTACTTTTCTCTGATCCGCAGGCGCTGACCCTCGAAAAGATCGGTCACTGCGGTAAGTGCTTCCACATAGGCGGCGTTTTCCTCGGCACTTTGGGGCTTTGACAGCGCCGCGATCGATTCGGTAAAGGAGGAGGAAAGGCGTTGCTCCAGCTCAAGCAGAAGATGCAGAGCTTTGCGGTCAGCTCCCGCCGCGCGGGGCGCTTTTCGCTCTTCTTTTTCCCCACCTGCGCAAATCCCCTGCTCTTTCATCTCGGAGATCTGTCTTTCAAGCTCGCTGATCTGACCTTCCAAATCGCCGATCTGCCCCTCTAAATCGTCCACCAGACATTCAAGATCGTCCACCTGATCGGTCAACTCCTCGATCTGCTCAGCCAGCTCTTCGGCATCGGCATCCTGCCCACCGCCGTATTGGGGCGGCTTGATGACGGGTGCCTTGCCCCCACCGCTTTTTTGAGCAGCTGCTTTTTGCCCGCCCTGCGGTGCGACCGCACTGCCCTTTGACATGGGCTGGACGTTTAAAAAGATCTCCCGCTCGTTTGATGAAACGTATCTCTTGCCGTCGGTGCCGATGGCTTCAAAGGACACCCAATAGGAAGCGCCCTTTTCGGGCACGAAGCGGTTCTCGCCCCTTAAAAGACAGGGGGTGAAGCGCACGAAGGACAGTCCCCTGACCACCCCTTCGCCGTACACCGTGGAGGGTTTTGCCCTGATGATCCGCTCTTTGTCGTAGCAGTCCACGATCTTTAAAAGATAGGTCACCTTGGTGGAGTAAAGAGGCACCACGTTTCTGCCGTTTTCATATTGGGGCGCCAAAAGGATCTGCGTTTCGCCGTACCAGTTTTCCATACCGTTGGCATAGCGAAGGACCTTGACCTGCACCGTTTCGGGCTCGGCCTCCTTTTTTTCTTCCTTTTCTGCGGTCAATTCTGCCAAGGACTCCAACGCCGACAATTTTGCCAAAGCAGCAGCATCGGTGTTGTTCTCCCCGTCTGCCTCGGCTAAAGCCGCGTTTATCGCCTCCTCCGCTTCTGCTAAGGCGGCATCCACCGCCACCTTTACATCCACGTCTATCTCGGCAAAGTCGATGTTTAAAACCTCGCCCGTTTCCTTATCGATCACTATATTCTTATTCATTGCTTGTTCCTCCGATTTATTCTGAGGACACGCTATCAGGCACAAGGTGTGCGCATCGATATAGCGCGCCCTGCCTTTTTTTATAAGACCCTTTGCTCTTTTTTCAAAGGTCTTTCCGATGATCTTTCCTTGCTCGTCAACAACGGTTACGTTTTTCGTGATGGGTGTCTTCCCCTCCGTCACTTTGACCTCGTTTTTTGTCATGGGTTTCTCCCCCTTTTTTATTGCATCTGCGTTTTTTATAATGGGTATCTTCCCCAATACGGTATCATTTTATCATAAGATCTTCCCCTTGTCAAGCGAACTCAACCACTGTTCAACCTTCCCTTTTTCAAGGGCAAAAGGGTGGCGAAAAGCACCCAATATTTTGCAAATTCCTTCATTAGATATTGACATCCACCCAAAAATGTTATATAATATTCTGTGAATGTAAATCTTATTCTTTGAAAAATGAGGACGAAGAAATGAAAGATAAATTAGAACAACTGCTTCAAGACGGCAGTGCGCAGATCGCCGCGGCACAAAGCGAGAGCGCTCTGCAGGAGGTAAAGGTGGCACTGCTTGGTAAGCAAGGTGCCGTTACCGCTCTTTTAAAGGAAGTGCCCAAGCTGGACGTTTCTCTGCGCCCCGAAATGGGTAAGGCGGTCAACACCGTGAAAAATGCACTGTCCGAGCAGATCGAGGCAAGACGTGAGGAGCTGAAGCTGAAGGCTTCGGAGATCTCTCCTGATTTTGACTGCACCCTGCCCGGCATCTCTCCCAAGATCGGCGGTCTTCACCCCATCACTCAGATGTGCTACGACCTGAACGATGCCTTCCGCTCCATGGGATTCGAGGTGTTCAGCGGTCCCGAGGTGTGCAGCGAATATTTCGCCTTTGACAACCTGAACTTCCCCCCCAACCACCCCGCAAGAGAGAGCATGGATACCTATTGGTTAGAGGGTCACGACAAGGGAAGCGCCTACGAAAAGCTCTGCCTGCGCCCCCACCTGACCGGTGACAGCGTGCGCTATATGCAGACCCACAAGCCTCCCTTCCGCTTCGTTTACCCCGGCAGAGTATACAGAAACGAGACCACCGATGCCCGTCACGAGCGTGCCTTCTTCCAGTATGAGGCTCTGATCGTGGACAAAGACTTCACCTTTACCGCAGGCAAGGTGATGATCAAGAGTATCCTGTCCAAGGTCTTCGGCCGTGATGTGCCCGTCAGAATGAGAGCGGGATTCTTCCCCTTCGTGGAGCCCGGATTTGAGATCGATATGGGATGCCTGGTGTGCGGCGGCAAGGGCTGCAGCGTGTGCAAAAACGTGGGCTGGATCGAGATCATGCCCGGCGGCACCCCTCACCCCAACGTCCTGCGCTCGGCAGGTCTTGACCCTGACGAATACACCGGCTTCTACGTAAACATCGGTCTTGACCGTCTTGTTATGATGCGCTACGGTGTGGATGACGTGCGTCTCTTCCACAGCACCGACCTGCGCTTCCTCGACCAGTTCAAATAAGGAGGGCTTGCAAAATGAAATTATCTTTAAATTGGATCAAGGATTTCGTAAAACTGCCCGACGATAT
>JAGBIB010000111.1 GCA_017935195.1 Clostridia bacterium | reverse complement strand
GACAAAAGAACGAGCGGCTGGAGCTGTGGACGTGAGCAGCATTCCACAAAAAACCGAGGTCATTATGAACGAACTTCAACTCATCCCCATCGCCTATATCGAAACCGACTTCAAGGACAAATTCGGCATTCCCCGCCAAAGCGGCAGAGTGAAGGAGCTGACGGGTAGCATCCGCTTTGTGAAGGAGCGCTTTTATCCCGAAATGCTCTCGGGCATCGAAGACTTTTCCCACCTCTGGCTGATCTTCGGCTTTTCCAAAGCAGGCAGGCTGAAGGGTGCCACCGTCCGCCCGCCCCGTCTTGGAGGAAACAAAAGAATGGGCGTTTTTGCCACCCGCTCGCCCTACCGCCCCAACCCCATCGGACTTTCCTGCGTGAAATTGGAGGGGGTTAAAAGAGAGGCGGAGGGGCTCTGCCTGCTTGTTTCGGGGGTGGATCTGCTGGACGGCACCCCCATTTACGACATCAAGCCCTATCTGCCTTTTTCAGATGCCCACCCGGAGGCGAGGGGGGGCTTTGCCACCGATTTTGAAGAGTACGCCTTGGAGGTACGCTTCCCCGAGGAGCTTCTCTTCAGAGTGCCCGAGGACAAGCGCACCGCCCTTTTGGGGGTGCTTCGGGAGGACCCCCGCCCCTCCTATCAGGACGACGGGCGCTGCTACGGAATGACCTTTGCCGGGCTTGAGATCAGCTTTTTCGTGGAAAACGACCGCATTCTCACCGTGACAGACGTTCAACCGGCCGACAAAAAGAGAAACCCATAGGGGCTGTACCATAAAGGATCGTTTTTAATTTCAATAAAAAATAGTACCCGCCGACAGGAAAAGGACAGAGAATGTTTTTACACTCTCTGTCCTTTTTTATAAATACGTACTCCGTTTTTTCAAGAAAAGGCAACCTCCGACAAAAAAGAACGCTATATATATATAACGTAAGAAAAAGACATCTTGAAAGGACGGGCATACATCATGGAAGAAAAAAGGATGGAGATCGGTCAACAGATTCGTTTTTACAGAAAAAAGCAAAGGCTCACGCAAAGACAGCTTGCCGAATTGCTCTGTCTTTCCCCCGCTGCCATCTCAAAGTGGGAGAGCGGACAAAGTCTGCCTGATCTGCCGACGCTTGCACGGCTTTCCCTTCTTTTTGAGGTAAGCTGCGACAGGCTGATCTTCGGCAAAGAGCCAAAATAAGCTAAAGAATCTGCCAAAGAACAGCGACTTCAAAGGAAGCCGCTGTTCTTTTTTCAAAACGCAAACAATCCCTTCACTTTTTTGACAAAAAAGCACAAAATTTGTTTAAATTCGCTTAAAATGACTTGACATTCGATTCATATTTTGCTATACTGAATTGGTTCAAAAATAAAGAAACCCACACCATGCATGGGTTTAACTGATTTGTAAGAAAAAGAAAGGATCGCATTATGAAACTCACCTTTAAGCAGCGCTTTTTCTCCTTTACTGACAAGTACGACGTTCGTGACGAATCCGGCAATCTGGTCTACACCGCCAAGAGAGGCTTTTTCAGCCGCCGCCGTCTGCGCATTTACGACAAGGACAAGAATCAGGTAGGCGCCATCAAGGCAAAGTTCTTCTCCTTCCTGCCCACCTACAAGATCTATGAGGGCAAAGAGTGCGTTGGTAAGATCAAGAAGAAGTTCTCCTTCTTCAAGCCCAAGTTCGCTATGGATTGCAAGGGCTGGAAGATCAAGGGCGGATTCTTCGAGATGAAGTATTCCATCGTCAACGAAGCAGGCGAAACCGTTGCAACTGTTTCCAGAAAGCTGCTCCGTCTGACCACCACCTACGTTCTGGATGTTGTAAAGCCCGAGGATGCTCTGCACGCCCTGATGGTCGTTCTTGCCATCACCGCAGAAAAGGCTTCCCGCAAGAAGTAATCTTTTTTCAACAAAAAAACGTCTCAAATGCAGATGCATTTGAGACGTTTTCCTTTTACAGACTGATTCTGTTCACCCGTGCGATCTTTTCAAAAAGAGCGGCCTCTCTCTTTCTGCAGGTCATGAAGAAGATCTGCAGTCCCTTCTCCTCTGCCGTTCTTGCAAGGGTCATAAAGAGCGATGCAAGACGCAGGTCGTCAAGGTGGGTAAAGCTTTCGTCAAAAACCATCATCGCCTGCTCATCTCCGTAAAGACCCGAGGTCAGGCTGATGCGCAAAGCGATATAGCAGAGGTCCCCCATGGCGGCACTCAGCTCCTCAATAGGCCGTTCCTTGCCTGTTTTGCCATCAATCACCCGCAGGGAAAAGTCCTCTCCCGTGAGCAGAGCGGTGTATCTGCCCGCACTTGCCCCCGAAAGGAAGTCGGATGCCTCCTCCATGATGCCGGGTAAGATCTTGGCTCTCATCCGCTCCACGGCAAGAAGCAGGGCTTGCTTTGCCAGCTTCAGCCGCTCAAGCCGTTCTCTTGCATTTGCCAAAGCTTCCTCGACCTCGGTCAGCTCCCGGTAAAGCAGATGCCGGTCCTCCATCTGTCCCTCCAGCTCCAAAAGATGCGCCTCCTGCTTTGCGGTACGCTCCTCTAAAGCACGGCTGGTCTGATCATAGAAATTGACCTTCATGGTCACCTTTTTGTATTCCTCAGGCGAGAGGGGGGGCTTGCTGCCCTCTGCCTTAACACGCTCAATAAGCGCCTTTACCTCTTCAGTGGTATATTCGGTACGCAGTCCCGCATATTCCACGTTCGCCTGTTTTTCGGCATCCTCCAGAGAGGAGATCCGCTCATGAACCTCTGCGGCAGCAGTATAAAGGCTGTCCAAAGCCGAAACAGAGGTGCATTTTTCGCCCCAACGCTCTGCAAGAAGACCTGCATCGTTTAAAACTGCGGCACGCTCCTCCTCAGCCTTGCCCCTCTTGCGGGCACACTCCTCCATCTGCCGTTCGATTCCCGAAAGACGCTCGGTCAGTCTTGCCCACTCCTCAACGGCTTTTGCAAGCTCCTCTCTGTTGCCCGCTCCTGCCGAGGCATAAAGCGCCTGCTCCTCTTCCTTGGCCTTTTTCATCCGCAGGAAGAAGAAGGCGGCAACACCGCAGGAGGAAAGCATCAACAGTAAAAAGACCACTGCGGCAGCAACCACCTTGAAAATGAACAAAAGCAGGGTCATAAGCAAAAGCAATCCCGCGGCGGCAACGGAGATGATCAGATAGTTTTTGTTTGCCGCAACGGTGGCACTTGCGGTAGCCACCTTTTCAAGCAGCTCTCCCTCTTTGCCGCCCTCAGGCTTGGGCGTTCTTTCGTATTCGCTCTTTAAAAGAGCGTATTCTTCCTTTTTTTCACCAATGGCGGCCTCGTACCGTCTTCCCTTTTCAAGCAACGAACGTAATTGCTTCACATAGGAGCCATCGGGCAAGAACCCGTTTCGGGCGCATTCTTCCCTTGCTTCGGTCAGCTGATTTCTGCATTCGGTCAGCGCATCCTCTGCCAATTTTGCCCTCTTGATATGCTCCAATCGGTGTAGCGCATCACTGTGGCCAAGCTGTGCCTTGCATTCCTCAAGGGCGGCACGGTTGCCCTCGATCTTCTTTTTGTTTTCCTGAAGGCTCTCACCGGTACGCTTGTGATCTGCCTCCATTTCCACGGCTCTGTCATATCGCTCCTTTAGAAGGGCCTTTTTTTGTTCAAGCTGAGGAATACTTCCCTGCTCTTCTCCCCGTTCACCCGAAAGGCGGACGATCTCCCCCTCAAGAAGCTCTGCGCTCTTTTCGGCATTGATCTGCTCGTCGGCCGTGGACAGCATATTCTCAAGGGCGCAGGACAGCGCCTGACCGCCTACGTTTCTCTGACCGAACTGCCCGAAGAAGCAAGAGCGCTCGAAAATATCGGCACTGACCCCCAAGAACATCGCTCCGGGATCCTTGCCCTTTAAAGGCGCATTGATCTGCAGATCGGTGATGGTCACTCTCATGTCGGGCACACCGCCGCTATAGGCAAAGCTTCTCTCCACCTTGAAGCGTCCCTTTTCGCAGGACAAAATGAGATAGCCTTGACGGGGTGTCTGACTTTGGTCATCCTCTCTGTTGCCGTAAAAAATAAAACGGATGCACTCGGCAATGGTGCTTTTACCCGATTCGTTTTCACCTTCGATCAGGTTGATGCCCTGCGTAAAGTTGAAGGTTTTGTTCTCAAAGGCGGCAAATCTGCCGATCTTCAATTCTTCAATAATCATTTTTCTTCTCCGCCCTTCGGCGTTCCTTTTTCAATCATTTGCAAGCAAGAAGTCAAGCAGCTCTTCAAAGCCGCCCACCTGACCCGTCAGGGGCAGACCTGCTGTATTTTCCTTTCCCTTGGGGTTAAACCACAGTCTGTCAAGACCGTAGGCATACGCCCCTGCCATATCGCTGGTCAGCGAATCCCCGATCACCAGCGCTTTTTCCTTTTCAAAGCCGTCGATCGCCTCTTCCACCATCTGAAAGAAGCGCTTTTCGGGCTTTTGCGTGCCCATTTTCTCAGAAATGAACACCTCCTCAAAATAAGGAAGCAATCCCGAGCGGGCAAAGCGTCCCGTTTGCACGGCATAGGTGCCGTTGGTGATGATGAACATCCGCACTTTCCCTTTCAGCGTTTCCAGTAGCTCCCTTGCCCCCTCAAGGAGGATGACCTGCCTTGACAGTGCCTCAATATAACGGGCGTTGATGGCGGCGGGATCGCCCTTTTTGCCGTATTCTTGAAGGAAGAGAGCAAAGCGCAGAACCACCAGCTCCTTTTTTTCAAGGTCCCTTCGCTCAAAGCGCTTCCAGCAGGCATCGTTGATCTCAGCATAGCGCTTTGCCATGGTCTCATCCACAAAAATGCCAAAATCCGCCATCGTTTCTTTAAAGGCGATCCGCTCACAAGCACCGAAATCAAAAAGGGTGTCATCGGCATCAAAAAGCAAAATGCTGTATTTCATCAAAAGGACTTCCCTTCCAGTGCGGCCAGTCCGATCTTCAGCGCACCTGCGATCCGCTCCTCATCCTTTGAAAGATCGAGCAATGCGGTGGCAAAGCCCTCCTTCATATCCTTGGCATCGGGATTTCTCTCAAAAACGATCTCGGTACGGTCGCACACCTTCAAATGATAAATGCGGCTCTTCAGCTTTTCAAAAAGGCTCTCATCGATCACACCGAATTGCAAGGTGGTCTTGCCCACCAGCTCCAAAAGGAGGATGGTATCGGCATCGTACTGACTGCTCTTCATTTCGTCGGACAGATCGTTGATCAACGCACCGATCTTGTCGTATGACGACACGTCCACCGTCTTTTTTTCGTAGTGACGACGGGAGAAACGCACCGTTTTGCCACCCAAGGCACACTTTCCGTCCTGCTTTTCAATGGCCAGAATGCGAATGCCTCTATGCCCCCACTGACCGAAATCACAGCCCTCGGGCGCACCTGCGTAGGAGTAGTAAACGCCCTTTTCGCTTGACAGCGGACTTTCGTCGTGTCTGCCGCCAAGAGCCACATAGTCCACCCCCGTGTTGCCGATCTCCGATAAGCGTATGGGGCAGCAATCCTTTTCATCAAAATCTCCCTCACCGTTTTCAAGGGTGCCGTAGCCGCAAAGCAGATTGATCCGCTCGCTTTTAACGGGGGGCATTACCGCAAAGGGGTTCTTCTCCATATTTCTGCCCGTAAAAGCGTAGCCGTAGACCGTCACATTCAGATCGTCAAACTCAAAGGAGGACAGCCGATCGCTCTTGAAAACAAAAACGTTGGAGGGCAAAAAACGCTCGGCATAAAAGCTGCCGGGACGGCAGGGGTCATTTCTGCCGGGAGCGATCACGATCTTGGTGTCGGGCGTGTTTTCAAACTCCCGAACGATCAGCTCAAGACTTTCCTTTTCCGCCGCCAGTCCATCAAGCAGGTCACCGCAAAGCAGGAGGATATCCACCTTTCTGTCTCTTAAAAACATCATCAGATTGGCAAAAAGCGCTCTTCGTTCCTTTTTGCGCAGCTCGTTTAAACGGGGATCCTCTAAAAAAAAGCTTCCGTCCAAATGGAAATCGCCCGTATGTACCACCTTGATCATCTATCTTACCTCGCTTTAACAAGCGTCCTTTCACCGGTTTTCCCGCAGGGGACAGTTATTCACAGTAAGTATAGCATGGCTTTTGAAAAATTGCAAGCAAAAAAGGGCAATTGGAGGTGGCTTTTTCACCTTCTTTTTCAAAAAATCAAAAAAAGAGCAAAAAAGAGGGGCAAAGCTGCAAATTTTTCTTTTATTTTTTCAAAAAGTATGGTATACTGTAAAGAAAGAAGTAAGAAAACGAAAACAACTATCGATAAAGGATCAAGATATGGCAAATTACAGAAGAAACAGAGTAAACGAAGAGGTGCAAAGAGAGCTTTGCGAGATCTTACGAGAGGTCAAGGACCCCAGAGTGTCCGATGCCCTGGTGAGCGTAACGGCGGTGGAGGTCAGCGCCGATCTGAAATACGCCAAGGTCTTCTATTCCACCCTCTGCAGATGTGAAGAAAAGGAAGTGCAGGCGGGATTAAAGAGCGCCCACGGCTTCATCCGCACCCAGATCGCAAGAAGACTGAATATGCGCGCCACCCCCGAGTTCACCTTCATCAAGGACCGCTCGGCTGAAAACGGTGCGCACATCTCCTCCCTTTTAAAGCAGGTGGAGAAGGATCTGAAGGATGAAGAGGACGGAGAATAAGCCATGTCCGCATATAAAGAACTGCTCTCCCTGCTTTCAATGCGGGACGACTACCTCATCCTCATCCACCGCAATCCCGACGGTGATGCCGTCGGCTCTGCCGAGGCATTAAGACTGCTCCTCCGGCACCTTGGCAAAAGGGCGCAGATCCTTTCTGCAGACCCACCCCCAAAATACCTGTCCTTTCTGCCCGATGCCCCCTTCTTTTCTCTTGAACGGAGGGAGCAGCCCCCCGAGGGTTATACCCTTATTGCCGTGGATGTGGCATCCCAAAAGCAGCACGGCTGGGATCTTTCAGAGCGAGAACAGGGCGTCTATCTGAAGATCGACCACCACAAAACGGGGGACGATTTTGCAAAGCACGCCTTCGTTGACCCCACTGCGTCTGCCGCAGGAGAGATCGTTTATCGGCTTGGCGTCGAGGCAGGCGTGACCGATCCCGCATTTTTTACAGCCTGCTACGTTGCCATCGCCACCGATACGGGGTGCTTTCGTTACTCCAATGTAACGAAAAAGACCTTCCTCATCGCCTCCGAGCTGATTGAGAGGGGGGTGGACACCGCCTACCTCAACGCTGCCCTTTTTGAAAGCAAGGACAAAAAGACCGCCCTTGCCAACGCCCTTTGCATAACGGGTGCCTCCTTCCATTTTGACGGCAGGGTGGCGATCTTCACGGTGACCAACGACTTTCTTGCCCAAAACGGTCTGCAAAAGGAGCATCTTTCCGAGCTTTCCTCGGTTCTTCGGGAGCTTGAAGGGGTGGAATTGTCCCTCGTGCTCAAGGAAAAGGAGGAGGGGGGTACCTACCGCATCTCGGCAAGAAGCAAGCACTATTTCGACTGCACCGTCTTAATGGCGCAGTTTTCAGGCGGCGGACACGCCAGAGCGGCAGGGGGAGATCTGCAAGCCCCCACCGTAAAGCAGGCAGAGGAGCAGCTGCTCTTACAGGCAGAAGCCCTCCTTTTACAGTATTGAAGGCATCCCGACCTCAGAAATGCATTTGAAAGAGAAAACACCAATGTCTAACGAATTTTCGGGCGTGCTCTGCCTGTATAAAGAGCAGGGGATGACCTCCCACGATGCAGTCAACAAAATACGCCGCCTCTATAACACCAAGCAGGTGGGCCACACCGGCACCCTTGACCCCATGGCAACCGGCGTTTTGCCCATCCTTGTGGGCAGAGCGGTGAAGGCGGGCGAGTATCTTTCATCAGATGACAAAAGCTACGTTGCCCTTTTGAAGCTGGGGTTGACCACCGACACCGAGGATATCTGGGGCAAGACCCTGACGGTATCCGAAGCTCTCCCCAAAAAAGAAGAGGTCTTTGCCATAAAAGAACGGTTTCTCGGTGAGATCCTGCAAACGCCCCCGATGTACAGCGCCCTGAAGGTGGGGGGAAAAAAGCTTTGTGATTTGGCAAGAACCGGGGTGGAGATCGAGCGGCAGGCCCGCCCCGTCTTCATCAAAAGCCTTGAAATTGAAGAGGTAAGCGAAAGCGAGGGACTTTACAAGGTGTACGCCTCGGTATCCAAGGGCACCTACATACGCACTCTCTGCGCCGATATGGGCAGAGCGCTCTCCTGCGGCGGTGCGATGGCAGGACTTGAACGCACCGCCTCGGGCCCCTTCAAAAAGGAGGACACCGTCACCCTTGCACAGCTTGAGGAAATGACCTCCGAGGAGCGAGGAAGCCGTCTTCTGCCTCTTGAAAGCCTCTTTTCCGATCTGCCCGCTCTTCGTCTGCCCGAGTTTTACGGCAGACTGTGCAGCAGCGGCTGTCCCATCTATTTTAAAAAGCTGGGCATCTCCCTTCCCATTGGGAGGCGGGTGCGCCTTTACAGAAGAGAGGTCTTCTTTGCTCTCGGGCAGACGGGGGTTTATGAGGAAGGCGAAGGCGTGAAGGCGATCAAGCAATTCGTGCTGTTTAACGACAAGGAAGATTCCCAAAAAGGAGGAACACCATGCTGATCTTAGCCTCCCTCTCTCCCCGCAGAAAGGAGCTTCTTTCAAGACTTGCTCTGCCCTTCACGGTGATCCCCGCAGAGGTGGACGAGAGCGGCATAAAGGAATCCGACCCCACAAGGGCGGTGCTTGCCCTTTCTTCCTTAAAGGCACAGGCGGTGGCAAAGGATCACCCGCAGAATCTTGTATTGGGGGCTGACACGGTGGTCTCCATCGACGGCAGGATCTTGGGAAAGCCCCGGGACAGAGAGGATGCCAAAAGGATGTTAACCCTGCTTTCGGGAAGAGCCCATCAGGTCTTTTCGGGCTTCACTCTGATCAAGGGCGAAAAGAGAATCAGCCGCGCGGTATGCACAAAGGTTTACTTTGCACCGCTAAAGGAAGAGGAGATCGAGTGGTATCTTGACAGCGGCGAGCCCTTTGACAAGGCAGGCTCCTACGGCATTCAGGGGCTTGGCGGGCTGTTCGTCAGCCATATCGAGGGCGACTACAACAACGTGGTGGGACTGCCCCTGCAGGCGGTCTATCAGGTACTCAAGGACGAATTCGGAGTAGAGCTATGACGGCAAAGCAACGGGCAAAAGAGGTGGTGCGCCGCCTTGAAGAGTATTACCCCCAGGCATCCTGCGCCCTTTTGTGGCAGGGAGAGCCCTGGCGGCTTTTGGTGATGGGGCGTCTTTCCGCCCAATGCACCGACAAAAGGGTGAATATCGTTTGCGAGGAGCTTTTCAAGCAATTCCCCACCCCCGAGGATCTTGCCTACGCCCCGCTAAACGAAATTGAAAGCATCGTCCGCCCCTGCGGTCTTTACCGCACCAAGGCCGCTCAGATCAAGGAGGAGTGTCGGATGCTGGTGGAGGACTTCGGTGGGGTGCTGCCCGACGATATGGACACCCTTTTATCCTTCCCCGGGGTGGGCAGGAAGATTGCAAATCTGTTGCTGGGCGACGTATTCGGCAAGCCCGCCGTGGTGGCAGACACCCACTGCATCCGCATTGCAGGCAGGCTTGGCTTTGTGAAGGAGGGCGAAAAGCGACCCGAGGTGGTGGAAAAGACCCTTGCCTCCTGCGTGGAGCCCCAAAAGCAGTCCGACCTTTGCCATCGTCTGGTGCAGTTCGGCAGAGACGTCTGCTCTGCCCGCGCACCAAAATGCGCCGTCTGTCCCCTTGCCGATCTTTGCAAGGCGGGGAAAAAAGGCAATAAGACCGACAAGGGCATCAATTAACGAAAAAGAAAACGCCCCGATTTTGGGCAAAAGAGGCGTTTTCCATATAAAAATACAAAAGAAAGGAGGAACCAAGCATTGCGCAATTTTTTCAAGGTATTATTTTCAAAGCAGGAAGGCAGTAAGATCGGCAGAAAAAAGAAAGCCGTCGCCTTCGTGGATTTTGAGCATTGGTACATCTCTCTTGACCGTACCTACCGAGCCCGTCCCGACTACAAGGGCTTTCGAGACGAGCTGACCGACCGCTACGAGCTTGTAGACGTCGTTTTCTTCGGGGATTTTTCCAATCCCTCTCTGCGTCAAGAGATCGTCAACATCAGACAGATCACCACAACCATCATCGACACCCAAAACACCTCCACAGCCTTTGAAAAGGACTTCACCGACTTTATCATGCTGGATCACATCTACCAGCACGCCATGAATACCAAGGATGTGGATGCCTACGTGATCTTCACGGGTGACGGCCATTTTTCGTCTGTGGTCAGCTTTTTGACCACCCGCTGTAACAAGGAAGTGGGTGTTTACGCCATCAAAAAGTCCTGCTCTACCCAGCTTTCGGGCTGTGCCACCTACTGTAGGCTCCTGCCCGATGAGAGCGAATTCACAGAGCCATCAAGCAAGTATAGCCGCATGATCTTAAAAAGCTTGAAGCATCTGTATGAGAAAAACAAGAATAAAAAGGTGCGCGCCACCTTCTGGCAGACGGTAGAAGCCGTCGCCAAGCAAAACAAGGTGGGCAAGGAGGAAGTGGCAGATGCCCTTCGGTCGCTCATTGCCCGCGGCTACGTCTATCAGGTCAAGGAATCCGACAAGCCCGACAGCATCAGAGTGCTGAAGGTCAACTGGCAGCAGGTCTATAAGGATCACCTGCTCTGATCTCTTTCCAAACACACAAATCGAGTAGGAAGCTAACCATTACTTGATTAGCTGTCCTCTCACACCACCGTGCGTACCGATCGGTACACGGCGGTTCAATCATAAATAGTGCAGAGACTTGTACGCTTCGGATATGTCATAATATCCACG
>JAGBIB010000110.1 GCA_017935195.1 Clostridia bacterium | reverse complement strand
GTAGAGTTTCTGCAAATCCTTCGTACAACCTATTAGCAAACGCCTACGTATTTGCTGCGCAAATCCGTGTGGTTCTCTTCTACTTATGCGTCATAAAATATTAGAGGCTCACTTTTGTGAGCCTCTAATATTTGGTGGAGACAACTGGAATCAGAACCACGTTTGCGGTAGAGTTTTTGCAAATCCTTCGTTCTCCTTATTCGCAAACGCCAACTTATTTGCTGCGCAAATCCGTGTGGTTCTCTTCTACTTATGCGTCATAAAATATTAGAGGCTCACTTTTGTGAGCCTCTAATATTTGGTGGAGACAACTGGAATCGAACCAGTGACCTCTTGCATGTCAAGCAAGCACTCTAACCGGCTGAGCTATGCCTCCGTACCCGATAAGCATACCACAACTCCCTGCTTTTGTCAAGGACTTTTTTGAAATTTTGGTCTGCTTATCGTTTTTTTTGTGCTTTCAAGAAGGCTTAGGGATTGAAAAACAGCCCTCCCGTAATGCTGACCCGCAAAAGGGCGGGATTCAGCACGTCTACCGTTTTGCCGTTATAAAGCAGGGTGAGCGTCTGTCCCTCGATATACCAGCCGTGACAAAGGGCGCTTCCTCCCTGACCGGGCTGGCGATGCAGGATGTCCAGATCGGGATGCTCACCGCCGTCGATGTTGGCGGTGACGTAGTTGATGACCGCTTCTCTGTCGGTGAGTCGGTGGAAGACCGTCAGCGTTTCTCCGTTTTGGCGGTCAAAGTTCAGGCTTTTGCACTTTTCCACAAACTCTCCTCCGCCTGCAATCTCGGTATAGTAGAAGACCACACTCAAGGTATGCTCACTTTTATGGAAATGCACGGTGATCTCCTTTTCGATATCGCCAAACATCCCACTGTAGTTCTTTTTATAGTTTTCTTTCAAGGTGGCAAGCAGAGAGTCCAGCCCCTTTTGGATGCCCTGATTCACGGCTGTCTCTGCTGCTTCGTTTCCGGGCAGGACCACCTGCGGCAGATAGTAGTTCAGGGAACAGGCGTAGTCGCCCTCCTTTTTCACTATTTCCCTTTTTCGTTCCGTCTCGGTGACCGCCTTCAAATAGGGCTCAAGCACGGGCTCGGGCTCTTTGGAGGGCGACTTTGAGGGGAGAATGTCGGGGGAGGGGGAGGGAGAGGCCTCGGAGGGGTTAATTACGGGGGAGGGATCCATCGAGGGGATTTTTGAAGAGAGAGGCTCTTTTTCGGAATTCTTTACGTCAGGCGAGGTTGGAGAAGATTTTTCAGGTAGCGATGCCGAAGGCTCTTCTGAAGGAGAGGAGGGCAGGGGGGCACCGCTTGTGGTGTTGCTGCTTTTGAAAAGATGGGGCAGAGCGAAGCAGCAAAGAATTGCCGCTAAAAGCAGGGTGATGACCATCAGCAGAATGGTGGCTCCCGAAAGACCGCCCTGCTTTTTTGAGGGTGGGGTGGGGGTGGTTCTTGCTTTTCTTGCAGGGGCAGAGGTGCTGTTTTTGGCAGGTGCGTTTCTTTTGGCAGGCGCACTTCCTTTTTTTGCCGCACTTTTGCTTCCGCTCCCATTCATTTTGGGGGTAGCGGGGCGCTTGGGGGTGTTTTGTTCTTTCATATCGTCCTTTCCGTATTAAAGCATAGGCTCAAAGAGCCGCATTACCGAAATGAAGAGCCGCAGAGGTGCGGACTGCTTTTTGATCCCCTCGGGTGTCAGCTCCCGGCAGAGATCCAAGGTCTTCAAAAAATCGTTTTTGACCTGCATGACGGCATCGTTTCCAAAGCAGAGGGCACCGCATTCGTAATGCAGATACAGACTTCTGTAATCCAAGTTGGTGGTACCCACCGAGCAGACGGTGTCATCACACACGAAATTCTTGCTGTGAATGAAGCCCGGCAGATATTCGTAGATGCGCACGCCGGCTTCGGAAAGCTCCTTATAGTAGGAGCGAGAGATCACGTGCACCACCGCATGGTCACCGTGGTAGGGGGTGATGAGGCGAACATCCACTCCACTTTGGGCAGCGATCTTCAGAGCGGAGAGGATGTCGTCACCCGGTATAAGATAAGGGGTAGTGATGTAGAGATAGTCTCTTGCCGAATTGATCAGCGCAAGATAGGTTTCTTTGATGCAGTTGCTTTCAAAAAGAGGGGAGTCGGCGTAGGGAATGACGATGCCTTTCGTCTCCTTTTTTTCATCACTTCCGAAAAAGAGAGAGGGCTCGGGGTCAGGCTTGTGGTTTGTATACCACATTTCAAGGAAAAAGCGAGTGAATTGTGTTGCTGCCCGTCCTTCTATACGGATGCCGCTGTCCAGCCAATGGCCGAAGCGATCGTACTGATTGATGTATTCGTCTGACAAATTGATGCCACCGGTATAGGCGATCCTGCCGTCGATAGACACGATCTTGCGGTGGTCGCGGTTATTTTGCATGGTGGAGATCAGGGGAACGAATTTTTGAAAGACCTTGGCATCGATCCCCTTTTCCTTCAGCTTTTTGCAGTAGCCTGCCGGCAGGGTCTTCAGCGATCCCATTCCGTCGTAAAGAATGCGCACGACCACGCCCTCCTTGGCCTTTTGCTCGAGGATCTCTAAGATGCTGTCCCACATGACACCCTCGTGGATGATGAAAAATTCCAAAAAAATGAATTGTTTAGCCCCCTTCAGGTCATCAAGAAGGAACTTGTAATAAGTTTCTCCGCTTTCAAGGAAGCGTGCATCGGTGGCAGTAAAGGAAGGAAAACCCTCTTTTTGAAGATAAACGGGCAGGGTAGAGAAATTTCCGGTTTCGTCCTTGCTTGGACGGTGGGTTATCGGAAGATCCTTGTGCAAAAGCGTGCGGTTCTTTTTGATGCGGGCAAGTGCGATGCGGTGGGTGTTTCGGCTGCGGGCGAGGATGTAAAAGATACCGCCTGCCGCAGGGAAGAGAAGGATGGGAACGGCCCATGCCAGCTTATATGCCGTGGGGCATCTTCGATTGACAACGGTCAGCACCACGAACATACTGATGAAATACAGCGTAACATAGGCCACCGCATAGTAAATGCTTTCGCCCGAACGCAGGAACAGACCCATGTACATGAACGCCAGCAACAAGAACTGGACAAGCAGCAAAATGATCACGATGACCATTGTGGAGAGGAAATAGCGGATCGCCTTGGGGCTGGTGTAGGACCGATGTTTGTTTTTAGCCATGATGTCTGCTCCTTTCGTTAGATTCTATTTGATCGGGATTTTAGAATTACTTGTTTTTTGCGGTTGAAGAAGGCTCCTCGGTACCGGGTTCCGATTTCTTTTTGCCTCTGCCGCGCCTTCTTTTTTTCTTGGAGGGAGCAATGTCCTTTTCCTTGACACAAGCGGTTTGCTCCGAAGGCGGCTGTTCGATCGGTTCTTGCTCGCCCGATGCCGCTGCTCTTTTGGCACGCACTCGTTTAAGCAAGGGGCGGATCAGCAGATAGTCGATCACCACGATGAGCAGGAAGACACTTAGGCTGATCAGGCTGATGGCGGAGCCGTAAATGAAGCAATCGGGGCGGTATTCAAAGGAAAGGGTGTGCTCTCCCTTTTGTAGGGGAAGCACGATGAGGGCATCCTGATAGGGCTGTTCCTCGGTGCCCATGGTCTCTCCCGTTTCTTCGTCGCAGATTTCCTCGGTGGAAAGATAGGGGGTGACCTCCTCACCGTCCACCTTGATGATCCAACCCGCATCGTAGGGGATGGAGGTGAAGAACAGAGCATTTTCCTCTGTTACGGTGATCTTACCCGTGAGGTGATCCTCTTTGTAATCGGCATCGATGAGGAACTGGCCGTCCTTCAGGCTTTCGTAGCAGCTCTTTAAGCACTCTTCATCGAGCGTATAGAAATAGATGCTCTCGGTGGAGATATACGCCTTTTCTTCCAGCGGCACCAGCTTGATCTCGTGGCTGCTTCCCGCTTCAAAATCGCCCAGCAAAATGATGCAGTCGCTGGCGTTGCCCATCACCGTACCCGATTCCACACCGTCGATGAAAAGGGTGCATTCTCTGGGGTAGTCGGTGGGGAAGAAGAGGTAGCAAAGGCCCTCGTTTTCGGCCTTGACGGTGTAGGTGATGGCGGCATCGGTGGCATCGGGGTCTGCCTTTTTGTAGATATAATGGCTTCTGCCGGTGGTATACGCCCGATCGATACCCGAAAGGGCGGGCGCATCGGTCTTAATGGGCAAAAAGGGACGAAGGGTATCCTTGCCCGTCATGGCGGCGGTCAGATCGTTTAAAAGCGCCATGGGGGAGGAGTACTCGTCAAAGTCCAGCTCCAGGATGGCTTGGTTCGTTCCGTATCCGAGGGAAAGAGCGTAGGGGTTCAGATAGCCGTAGACAGCCTCGCCCTTTTCGTCGGTGTAGATGCGCTGATAGATGCTGTCAAGACGGGTGTTGTCCGAGAGGACATATTTCACTCCCAAAAGCATATCCGTCACCGGATTTCCTCCGCTGTACTGGCTCCAATAGCTTCCTCCAGCATATCCAAGCTGATCCACCAGCTTTAAGGTATGGCGGTTTAAGGTGGAGGTGGTGGAGGAAAGACCTCTCATCTCCAAAGCAATGGCATCGGCAGGCTGACGGTGAAAATCCTTGTCCATGCGGTAAAAGGAGGAGTCGAGCTGTTGAACGTAGTTTACCGCAGGAGTCACTCTGTTCATGAAGCTGGCATAATCTTTTCTGGAGCAATAGCCCACATCGCAGGCAAGACCAACGTGGGAAAGGATGCCCATGGCAACCGTTTCCGTTAAGACGGTCAGCGTCAGAGCAAGAGCACCCAGACGGCGATTTTTTTGTTTCTTATAGTAAAGAATGGCCAAGAAGACCGCACCGATCACGATGGGGGCAAGGAAATAGAAGAGCAGGTCGTAGCTGTAGGCCTTGGGGAAGATCTCCTTGGTGTATTCGTAGTGTTCTCCATAGCCTTCCTGCTGCAAAATGACCAGAATAAGGCCCAGTGCCGCGGGAACGATGGCCAAAAACTGTGCCGAAACGCTGTGAAGCTTTTCAAAGCCTCTGTAGCCGATGATCAGCAAAATGAAGGAGAACATAAAGCTGTAACGGTAGTTGAGCCAGTTGGGCTCCTGGCCGCCATGCCACCAAATGTCGATTAACGACACCGAGAAGCAGAGGGTGAGGATGAGAAGCAGTAGCCCCGCACCGATCTTTTCTCTCGTTTTGAATTTGGGGCTGACGGCAAAGACAGCGGCACCAAACAAGGCGGCCGTTCCGCAGTAGATAAAGGGCAGGCCGTCTCTTCTCACCGTATCCACCGCTCCCGGCAACAGCTTGAAAAGAATGTCGAGAAAATTCAGCTTGAAGGTGAATTCATAGGTGGGGTCGGTGAAGGTGTCCTTGCCGAAGGTGAGGGAATAGTAGGCACAGAAAACGATGACTGCCGAAATGCCCACAGCCAAAAGGGTAAAGAAGAGATAGCGCACGCCCGAAATGAGGAAATGAACGGGCTCTCCCTTGGGGTTATAGTCGGATCTTCCTCGCATGGTGATGTGGTGATAAAAGAAGTAGAGCACCAAAAACAGACAGACCATATAGCCCATGTAGTAGTGGGAGAGGACTGTCAAAGCAAGGGCGAGGGTGTAGACGACGTAATTGCGTCCTGAAATGAGCAGGTCGGCACCGTAGATCACCAGAGGGAAAAGAATGAGGGTGTCAAGCCACATCACGTTGTTGCCGTAGGTCATAGACCAAGCGCATAGTGCGTAAAGGGCGGAGAAGATCAGCACATTTCGTTTGCTTGTGGGATAGGTTTTGTGAAGATACCATCCCATGGAGGCGCCCGCACATCCGATCTTCAAAAGGATCATCACATAAAGGGACTCGGTGATGATGCCCGAGGGCATCAGGGCAACAAGCCAGGAAAAGGGGCTGGCAAGGTAGTAGGCATAAATGCCCATATACTCTCCGCCCAATGTTCTTGACCAGGAATAAAGCAGGCTGGCATCAGCGTTATAAATGATATCGTGAAGAGATTCAAAGAAATAGACATATTGACCGTTTAAATCGAGCACCAGCACTGAATTGCCGAAAAAAGGTACACCGATGCAGAAATAAACGATGGCCATCAAGCCTGCGGAAAGGCCGAAGCAGGAAAGGATGAGCTTCAGCGTTTGCATGGGGGTGACTTTGGACTCTTGCAAGCAAGGTTGATTATTCATTCACTTCCTCCTTTTGTTCGCGGGGGATGACTGCTTTGATGCCGCTTTCCAGCTTGATGCGCGGAAGCGTCAGATCTCTTCCGCATCCTTTACAACGGATACGCACGTCCGACCCTACCCGCAATACCTCGAAGAGGTCGCTGGAACAGGGGTGCTTTTTTTTCATTTTCAGAGTGTCCCCGCAGTCAAATCGGATCATGACGGCATCTCCTTTCTATATACGGTTCGATCGTGTGCAGTGTTCTGCGCTTCCGGGACCGCACCTCATTTTATTACAATATTATACCACAATTTGCGCGGTCTGTAAAGAGGCACGCTGTGAAATCTTTTGCACACGCATTATGAAATCTTTGGCATAATGAAAGGAGGTGTCTTCCAAAGAAGACACCTCCAAAGCGGTTGCTTAATTTTGTACTCACCACTCGGTGAAAATATAGTAGATCTCGCCCCAGCGCTCGGTAGACCACTCCACCAAGAATTCGATGTGCTCGGGGTAGCTATAAAGACGTGAGGACACCTGGCTGGAAACATACTGATGGAAGTTGTTTCCGTACATATCCCAGTGCATTGCGTTCATGTCAGCCGCCCCCTCAAGGCTCTCACCGTAGGCCTTGATTGCTTCCATCGTTGCTTCAAAGGCAGGCTGAATCTCTTCCATGCGGGCAACGACCTCTTTGCGGAACCATTCTTGCTCGACCAGTGCTGCAAACCAAGGAGAACCGTCGTCGTATTCCGAAACCAAACCATAGGTGGAAACTGCGGGGCCGTAGGTACCGAATCCGAAGTCGAAGTCCCAAGGAGCGGTGAAGTAGAGCTTGCCGCCCTCTTTTTTGTGCAAGAAGAAGCTTGCTGCGCCCACGTCCACATCCTTGGACAGTTCCTCAAGCAGATACATATCGATCAGAGAGGAAATGTCGATCAAACTATCGATCTTGGTACGGTCGCCGGAAAGGATTGCTGCGTGGCATTTCTTGATGTAGTCTTCAATATAAGCGAGATCGTCAGCGGTGCAATCATTCTTTACCACAAACTCTCTTGCGCCGTGCAGATCGGACTTGGGGTTGGGGCCGTAGCCGTCGATGTAGAAGTAGGGCGTGTCTTCGTAATTGCCTCTGAAGTCGATTTCCAAAAGATATCCCTTATCCTCGGATTTGGTAACGGTCTTGTCAAGCTCTACTCTGTCGTTTGCATCTTCGATCAGCTCGGTTACCAGATACATACCTCTGTACTGACCGTTGACGTAAAGCTGTACCCAACAATAGTCGGGCACATAGGTCATGGTGCCCATTTTTTCTGCCAGCGTCCAAACCAGAACGTTGCGCAGACCCGACAGGTCAAACTTATTGGAGTTGAGCACCCAGTCCTTGTTTTTGCTGTCACCGATGCCGAGGAAATGTTCTTTTTCATCCAGCTTGATGCGATAGGAGTTTTTGCTGTTATACTGATCCTGGGGGGCAGAGCCTTGCCAAGAGGAGTTGCCTCTTCCGCGGATTTGAAGAGATGCGGTGATGTTGAAGCGGGGATCGGTCATGCCCGTGACGGTCAGGGTTGCCGGCTCGTAGGTTTTGCTGGTGATGGGTTGGCCGCTTCCGGTGATGATATTCAAAACGGGGATGCTGCTTTCTCCGCTTCCCGAGAAGTAGGCACTCAAATCGGCGGAAGCATAGGGATAGTCTGTGCGTGCCGCATCGGTCTTGCCGTCGCTCCAGCCGGTAAATTGGAAGCCGGGCTTGGCGACTGCGAAAACGGTGGCAGCAGAGGTGCCCTGTTTCACGGTCTGGGTGGTCAAGCCGAAAATCACACCGCCGCCCACTGCCTTATAGGTCAGCGTATAGGAGGGAATGGTGGGACCTACGATCACCTGACCGCCTTGGGTGGTGGGATTATAGTATTTACTGCCCTTGATATCGTTATTTGCCTGCATTTCGGCAAATTCAGAGCGGAATGCTGCCTTGCCGGTCGCTTTCTCCACAAGGATCAGCTCCACCTTGTAGTAAACATCTGCCGTGGGGCAGAAACCGGTATCGGACTCACCTCCCGAAAGGAAGAAGTCTACCCAATCACCCTTGGACTTTTTGGGTTCTGCGGTGATGGAGTGGAAAATGAATTCGGTCTGTCCTTCAACGGGCAAAACGGTAAAGCGGATATAGCCCATATAATCGGAATACTCCTTTCCGGTGATTTCCAGATAGAAACGGAATTCCTCAAGGGTAGGGGAAAAGAGGATCTCTCCCGTGCTCTTTAGGCGCAGACCACCATTGTAGCCGGTCTGATCGGGATCGTAGAGGGCACTGCTTGTGTCAATGTCATCCATGGGATCGTCTCCCGCATTTACGGTGACCGTGCAGGAAGCGCTGACCTTTCCGTCGTGGCTGAGGACTGTGATGGTGGTCTTGCCCGTACGAATGGCATTGATGACACCGTCGGCGCTTACAGAAACGATATTGGCGTCTTCAGACTTGTAGATCAGTTTTTTATTATCGGCATTCTCGGGCAGGACGGTGGCGTTCAATGTCAGCGCTTCGCCTGCCTCCAGCTCGTAGGCATCCTTTTCCAGCTTGATGGAGGTCACCTTGTTTACGATGTCGGTCACCGTGACGGTGAGCTCTGCGGAGGTGCCGCCGATGGATGTTGCGGTCACGGTGGTGCTTCCGAGCTTCAAGGCGGTGATGACGCCCTGCTCGTTGACCGTCAGGATCGTGGGATCGGCAACGGTAAAGGTGATGTTTTCAAGCGGAACGGAGGAGGGCTCGTAAACGATGGGGAGAGGCTTTTGGGTGCCTACCGCCAAAGAAAACGATGCGGACTCAAAGGAAAGGGAGGTCACATCGGTCTCGTTGTTGACCACATCGATGACCAGATAGTCATAGCTTTCTCCGTCGGCACTCATGGCGGCAATCAGTACGCTTCCCGTTTTCAACGCCTTGACCTTACCGTTTTCCACCGTTGCGATACTGCTGTCGCTGGTGTGCCAAGTGAAGGCGGAAAGTGCCGCATCGGCAGGGGAGGTGCTTGCCGAAACGGTATATTCGCTTCCCTTTTTTAAGGAGATCTTTTCCTTTAAGAAGGAGATCTTTTCTTCGGTAACGGGTTCATCGGAGGGACGATCCTCGGAAGGCTCCTTGGAAGGACTGTCCGGGGTGGGCGTGGGGGAGTTCGGGACGGGTTTTTTGCTGCTCTCCGACTCCTTGCTTTCTTCGCCTACGGAAGATTCTGCAATCGATTGAGAGGGTTCTTTGGAGGGAGAAGAGGCTTCCTCGCTCTCTTGACCGGTCGTACCTTTTGAGCCCTTTGTACAGGCGGGAAGCAGGCAGAGCACTGCCAAAAGCAGGCAGAGCAGAGAGATGAACGAATGTTTTTTCATAATGATCCTCTTTTTTCACGGAGCGGCCGTGACCGGTATTAGGTGTTGAGCAGCTTTTTCATGGTCTGCCAGCGTTGTTCAGACCAGGAGATCAGGTACTCGATATGTTCGTCGTAGCTGTGGAGTTTGGAGGAAGCGTTTGACGAAACGTAGCCGTGGTAGCGGTTGCCGTACATGTTCCAGAAGAGTGCATTTTTGTCGGCGGCGGGCTCAAGAAGCTCACCTTGCACTCTGACGACCTCCATCGTCTCTTCAAAGAGCGGATCAAACTCGATCATACGATCGTAGACCGCTTTTCTGAACCACTCTTGCTCCACCAGCGCCGCAAACCAAGTGCAGCCTCTGTTTCCGGAGGAGAGCAGCTCGTCTGTGGTGATGGCATAGCCGTAGGTGCCAAAGCCGAAGTCAAAGTCCCAGGGAGCAGTGAAATACAGCTTTCCGCCTGCGGGCTTTTGCAAGAAGCAGCTTGCCGCACCCACGTCCACATCCTTGGATAACTCCTCGATGATGTACATATCAATGAGAGAGGGCAGGTCGATGAGCTCTTCGATTCTTGCTTTGTTGCCCGACACCATGGCATCGTGGCACTTTTGCATATAGTCCTTGATGAAGGCGATGTCACTTTCGGTACAGTCGCTCTTGATCACGAATTCTCTTTCGTTGCCGTTGGAGGCAGAGCCGTAGCCGTTGATGTAGAAGTAGGGGTCGTTTTCGCCGTTTCCGCGGAAGTCCACCTCAATGAGGTAACCCTTGTCGGGCGAGTTGACGCTGTCGTCCACCTCCACCCGATCGTTTGCCGCTTCCACGTGCTCGCTGACCATGTACATTCCTCTGTACTGACCGTTAATGTAAAGCTGAACCCAAGTGCATTCGGGTACGTAAGGGATGGACCCCATACGTTCTGCAAGCTGCCAAACCAAATAGTTTCTCAGGCTTGACAGATCAAATTTGTTGGAATTGAGTACCCAGTCCTTGTTCTTGCTGTCGCCGATGCCCAAAAGCTTTGCCTTTTCGGTCAGCTTCAGGCGATAGGAGTTTTTGCTGTCGTAGGAGGTCTGGGCGGCACCGCCGTTCCAAGAGGAATTGCCTCTTCCCTTGATCTCGGTGGTCACGGCAATGTTGTGTTTTTCGTTGTCTGCACCCATGATGACCAAAAATGCATTTTCGTAGTTTTTGGAGGTGACGGGATTACCGCTGTCGGTGAAAAGATACATATTGGCGATGGGGCTGTTTTCATCGGGCTTTGCCACGAAGTAGGCAAAGAAAGCGGTGTCCTCTTCGGAAATCACATCCGTACGGGTGGCGGTCTTTACTCCGTCGTTCCAGCAAAGGAAGATATAGCCGCTATCGGGCGTTGCCGTTACAGCAGAGCTTTCCTGCCCTGCCTTTAAAAGCTGACGGGTGGTTCCCGTGATGCTTCCTCCCGCCAGAGCGGTATATTTCATAAAGTATTCGCCCTCACCCCGCTGGATACCTGCGCCCGGAGTGGGTGCGTAGTAGGGCGACTCGGAGAAGTTGGAGGGCACCTCAATGGCAGAATAGACACCCTTTAAAACAGGCTTTCCTGCCTTTAAAAGCACCATTTCCACGGTGTACGTTTCTCCTGCAGTGGGGCAGAAGCCGCAGTTGATGTTATCGCCCATCAGGAAGAAGTCCACCCAAGCGCCCTTTGACTTGACGGGGGTGAGCTTGACCGAGGGGAAGACGTGATCGATCTCGGAGGGATCTGCGGCAATATAGGTGAAGCGCAGATAGGCGGTGTAGTCGTCATAGCTTGCTCCCTGGGATACCCAGTTTCTCAGCTCAGGGAGATTGGGGGAGAAGAGCAGCTCTTTGGTGCTTTTCACGCGAAGGGTGGTTTCGTAGCCGCCGAGGTCGGAGGTGGAGGGAACACCGCTTAAATTCAAAAGATCTATGGGATCTGCAACGGTCTTTTCCTTCACGGTGATGATGCAGGTGGCTTTCACCTTGCCGTCTGCGCTTTTGGCGGTGACGGTGGCAGAGCCTGCCTTTTTTGCGGAGATCTTACCCGAGGCATCCACCGTTAAAACGGCGGTGTTACTGCTTTCAAAGGTGACCTTTTTGTTGGTGGCATTGGAGGGCAGGACGGTAGCCTGCAGGGTGGCGGTCTGCCCCTCCTCTAAAGTGAGGGAGGTTTTATCAAGGGTGATGGAAGAAACCGAAACGATCTTTGCCTT
>JAGBIB010000109.1 GCA_017935195.1 Clostridia bacterium | reverse complement strand
GTCTCAAATGCGTTCTGCATTTGAGACACCCCCTTTTATACCGATGCCACCGACTCTTGGGATGCTCAATGCCGATTGTAGCACCATGAAGAAGGTGCTTGCGCAAATTGCTCTTGAAAAAGGGGCAAAAAAGTGGTATGATAGCAAGAGCAACCTACGGAAAGGCACCCCCTTCAAGGGCATTTGACAAACGCTATGGGAAGTTTACTGCTTGCACTCATCTATCTTTGTTTTATCAGTTTGGGACTGCCCGACTCACTGCTTGGCTCGGCATGGCCGGTACTGCACGGGGAGCTTGGCGTGCCCCTCTCCTTTGCGGGCATCGTTTCGGTGGTGAATTGCCTTGGAACCATCCTTTCAAGTCTGTTTTGCGACAAGCTTCGTCAAAAGTTCGGCGCAGGCAAAGTGACGGCGTTCAGCATCGCCTTAACCGCTTTGGGGCTTTTGGGCTCGTCGCTCAGCACCCGCTTCTTTCACCTGATTCTGTGGGCGATCCCCTACGGTCTTGGCGCAGGCGGGGTGGACGCCATCCTGAACAACTACGTTGCCCTCCACTACAAGGCTCAGCATATGAGCTGGTTGCACTGTATGTGGGGCGTGGGTGCCTCGGTCAGCCCCTATATTATGAGCTTTGCCCTTTTACACCTTGATCGCTGGGACAAAGGCTATCTGATCGTAGCGGTCATCCAGTCCCTTCTTGCCTTAGTCGTTTTCCTCAGCCTGCCTCTTTGGAAAAGGGGGGCAAGGGACGGCGGCAAAAAGGAGGATAAACCGGCGACGAGTGCACTGTCCTTTAAAGAGATCTTTCGTATCCCCGGAGCGGGTTCCTGCTTCTTACTCTTTTTCTGCTACTGTGCCCTTGAGTTAAGTGCCACCCTTTGGGCAAGCACCTACCTTGTGGAAAAGTGGAGCTTTTCCCCCGAGGCGGCGGCAGGCTTTGCAAGTATGTTTTATATCGGAATGACCTTGGGCAGATTTATAAACGGCTTCCTTGCCATGAGACTGGGAGATAGGTTTCTCATCCGTATGGGCAGTATCCTCATCGGAGTGGGCGTTGCCCTGCTCTTTATCCCCCTTCACGCCGCCTTTGCCCTGGCGGGCTTCATCATCATTGGGCTTGGATGCGCCCCCATCTATCCCTGCATCATCCATATGACCCCTGCCGTCTTCGGCAAGGAAAACTCCCAGGCGATGATCGGCGTGCAAATGGCGTTTGCCTACGTGGGCTTTTTGTCCATGCCCCCCCTCTTTGGCGTGATCGCCCGACACCTTTCCGTAGGCGTCCTTCCCTTCTACCTGCTCTTGTTCCTGCTTTTGCTGGTGCTCCTGCACGAAAGGGTGATCAAAAAAACGAGGAACGAGAAAACGCTTTGATCGTACGGCAAAAAACTTCCCGCATCGGCAATTGCCTCCGCGAGGAGTTTTTTAAAACGTATTGAATCGTTACCGATTATATGCTATAATGCTCCTATACTGCAAAAACTGCCACCAACCGGTTATAACGAAAAGGAGGACCTATGGCATTCAACGTCACGAAAAACGCAAAAGAGCTTCTTGAACGATACCGCGCCTACGCTCCGATCCTTCGGTCAAAGGCAGACGAGGGCTACGATTGGCTTGACGAGGACTCCTTTTGCATCGAGCTTCCAAATCCCCACGGAGATCACGGCTTGATGATCGAATATAACGGTGCGGGAGAAACCGTCCTTTGCTTTTCTCATTTCCACGCCCACTACGGCATAGACGAGCCCGAAGACCACGACCGTATGTACGAGCAGCTGGAGAGCATCCTCAATAACGACCTCTGCTGTGCATCGCTATTCTGCGGCGATGAGCAAAAGTGGCTCTGCAGCACGATGATCGGAAAGGAAAAGACCCTGCTTCCCGTAAAGGAGATCTTTCACATCGTGTATGAAGATGAAAAGTATGAAACCATGCTTCACCAAAAAGGCGGCGAGGCACGCTTCATTTTTTGGGACGGACAGCTTAACAAGACCTTGAAGGTCTGAAGCGGACTTGATCCTTTAAAATGCGGAATCGGGCAAAGCTCGGTTCCGCATTGCCTTTTTTGTCAAAATGCCCCTTCCCGCTTCTCGTGCATACTGTTTTCGGGCAAGACCTTCTTCAAAACGGGATAAATCTCTCGTCAGACAAAAAACAGGTGAGAGCAACAGCGGGTTGCTTGCGCTTTGCGGCGGGATATGCTATAATGAAAGCACAGTAAAGAGAGGCGGTATTTGTATGGAAACGAAGGATATTATTCTCGATCTCAGAACGAAAAAGGGGCTCTCCCAGGAGGAGCTTGCCAAAAGGGTCTTCGTCACCCGTCAGGCGGTCTCACGCTGGGAAAACGGCGAGACGGTACCAAGCACCGAAACCCTCAAGCTCCTTTCGGCGCTTTTTGAGGTTTCGATCAACACCCTTCTCGGCTCACCGAGAAAACTGATCTGCCAATGCTGCGGTATGCCGCTGGAGGACAGTAGCGTCAGCCGTGAGAAGGACGGGATCTTCAACGAGGACTACTGCAAGTGGTGCTATGCCGAGGGTGAGTATATGTATCACGATATGGACGATCTGATTGAGGTGTGCGTGGCGCATATGGCAAGCGAAGCCTTCCCCTCTGAGCAGGCGCGCGCCTATCTGAAGGAAACGCTCCCCAAGCTCGACTATTGGAAGAACTATAAAAATCTTGACGACGGCGGAAGGTTTGAGCAGTTCAAGGCGGGGCTGATTCACGAGATCAACGCCCTTGGCGTGGAAGGAATGCCGAGGCTTGAAAAGCTCAGCGCGCTCGTGGGCGGTTACGTGAATCTGGAATACACTCTCCCCAATGGCAAGACCGTCAAATTCCTTGACGATAACGCCACCTATCTGGGGTATCAGCTGGAAAGCGAATTCGGCGGTGACAGATGCTTCGGCATCGTCGCCAATATGGACTTCATCCTCATTTGCACTTATGAGGAGGGCGGCGAGAATCCCGAGCTTGTGCTCTATAAAAAACGCTGACGTGACGAAAAGTATCGTGACAATTCCCTGCAAGAATGATATAATAAGATCAAAAAGCAGGAGGATCCGATATGACCTTTGGTGAAAAACTTAAAAAACTGCGAACAGAAGCGCAGCTGACCCAAGACGAGCTTGCCGAAAAGCTTTACGTCTCCCGAACGGCTGTCTCAAAATGGGAGTCTGACAGAGGGTATCCCAACATAGAATCGCTAAAAGCCATTGCCGTCTTCTTTTCGGTGACGGTTGACGAGCTTCTTTCCCCCTGCGAGGCGCTGACGATCGCCGAGGAGGATCACAACCGAAAAGAAAAGCGTTTTCGTGATCTGATCTACGGACTGCTTGATCTCTTTACGGCAATGCTCCTTTTTCTGCCCTTTTTTGCCCGAAAGTCAGAGGAAATAATTCAAAGCGTATCGCTTATCGCGCTGGACGGCGTTCAGCCCTACTTGAAAATAACGTATCTTGTCATTGTCATCGGACTGACCGCAACGGGCGTTCTGACGCTCGTATCGCAAAACTGCCAAGGGGCTATTTTTGTAAAAAGCAAAAAAGCGATCTCGCTGACCCTCGGCATACTTGCCGTCCCGGTCTTCACGATCAGCTCGCAGCCCTATGCCGCCGTTTTTGCCTTTGCGCTCTTGGCAATCAAGGCTTTACTGCTTATAAAACGCAGTTGATACGAAGAGTATCACGCCTGTGACGGCTCGTTTCTTGTATATCTCCGTGCCTTCCTCTAAAATGTATTCAGGCGAAAGCCAATACAAAAGGAAGGTATCGGATGATGGAACAGATAAACAAGAGAAGGTTGGTTTGGGGAGCAGGCTTTGTTGCGGCGTTCGTGCTGTGGACGGTGTTGATCCGCTTTCTTGATGTGAGAGCAATCGGCCCCCAAGGCTCGTCGGTAGGCTTTGGGGCGCTGAATCGATTCGTTCACGACCTTACGGGCGTGAACCTGATTCTTTACACCTTAACCGATTGGTTGGGGCTTGTCCCGATCGCCGTGGCGGTGGGGTTTGCAGTTCTTGGACTTGCGCAATGGATCGGGCGCAAAAGCCTAAAGAAGGTGGATCGCAGTATTCTGGCGCTGGGTGCGTTTTACGTCGTGGTCATAGCGGCGTACCTGTTTTTTGAGGCGGTGGTCATCAATTACAGACCCGTACTGATCAACGGATATTTGGAAGCCTCCTATCCCTCCTCCACAACGATGCTCGTGGCCTCCGTGATGCCGACGGCGGCGATGCAGGTGCGCTTACGCATCAAAAACACAGCTTTAAGACGGTGCGTGATCCTTGCAATCATCGCCTTCACCGCATTTATGGTCATAGGCAGACTTCTCTCGGGTGTGCATTGGATCACCGATATTATCGGCGGTGTACTTTTGAGTGCGGGACTTGTGACGATTTATTTTTCAATATGCAACAATCTGAAATGACAAAAAGCCTCTGAGAGCTCTCCTGACTTCTCAGAGGTCTTTTTTTACGGATCATCTTTTTTTACCAATAATGAGTTTAAAAAACTTTATCTTTATTCTAAAATAGGAGCATAAAAGTGTAAGATTTTTCGTTTTTCAACGAATATAATAGTGAATCGATTCAAAAAGAGAGGTGAGACTATCCTTGATCCATAAAGGCAGACGAGGTCGCGTGGGCAAACTATAAGGAGCTGTCAGAACCGTACAAGCGCATTCGCTTTGCTTATATTGACGCCGCACGAAAACGCCCCGACGAGTTTAAAAAACGCCTTGAAAGCTTTATCAAAAAACGCGCGGCGGGAAGCTGATTATCGGTTTTGGAGGGATAGACAAGCATTACACTTAGGATAGACAACTCCCGGTTGTAACCCCTCTCCCACGCAAATACTGCCCCGCAATTAACGAAGAAAAAGGCTCAGGAAGTTGCTTCCCGAGCCTTTTTGGTTTGCTTGGCAATGCGCATCGCCAAGCAAGCGCGGTGATCCCCCAAAAAAGCAAATTGAAAAGAGGGGGCAGAAACCCGAAGGTAAAACCTATTGAATTGTCAGATTTGAGCCGTCAAAGTCAACGTGGATCACGCTGTCAGGCGCAACGTCACCGCCGATGATCTGGCGTGCAAGAAGCGTTTCAATCCCGGATTGAATGAATCTCTTCAGCGGTCTTGCACCGTAAATCGGGTCATATGCGGAGTCAATGATATGATCCTTTGCCGCGTCGGTGATCTCAACCTTCAATTGCTTATCCTTGAGGCGCTTATTCAGATCGGCGATCAAGAGATCTACGATACCGTGAATGTTTTCCTTAGTGAGCGGCTTGTAGAACACGATCTCATCGAGACGGTTGAGAAATTCGGGACGGAAGCT
>JAGBIB010000108.1 GCA_017935195.1 Clostridia bacterium | reverse complement strand
CTAGGGTCACTTTCGGGCAGAGGATAGTAGACCTGACAGCCCAAAGGAAGGGAGAGAGAAAGCTTTTTGAAGGCACCTGCATTGGGGTGATAGAGGAATCCCAAATGCTCACAACCCTTGAGCGCATCCTGACTGATGGTCTGCAGGGAGAGGGGCAGGCTTAGCGAGCGCAGTGCAACACAACCCTCAAAGGCGTTCTTACCCACCCACTTGACACCCTCTTTGATCGTCAGATCCACGAGAGCGGTGCAATTCTTAAATGCCCCGTCACCAATAATGACCGTTTGGGCGGCAAGCAGACCAACAGAGTCGGTTTTGTCTCCTTTTACCGCATTTTGCGCTCCGAAATGCAGCTTTTCGGCTTTCAAACCCGCAGGGCAGGCGAGCAGGGTGGAAAAGTCTGAGGAATACAGAATACCGCAAAAGGAGGAGTATATGGGATTGTCCTTGTGGACGCTGACGGCTGTCAGCGATGCATCGTGCAGGGCGGCAGGGTTGATTGCGCTGACGTCCTTTCCGATCTCAAGCACCAGATCGTGTCCTGCGGGCAGAGTCAGGCTTTCAAGACGCTTGCCATTGAAGCTGATGACATTATAGTTGATGGGATCGTTTTCCGGAAGCTCCACCTTGGTGACGGGCAGGTCGCCCAGTTCCTCGGGCACCTCTGCCACCTGACCGTTGCCCTGAAGCTGAATGATCACCGCATGATCCTCATATTTCTGGTAAACGATGCCCTCTGAATACTGTGGCGGAGGCTCGTCTAAGGCGGGAGGAAGGGAAAGGGGTGGGTTCACGTCCTGATCCGTGCCTGTGGGCAGAGTTTTGTCTGTGAAATGGGGAAGTATTGCCGTGACGGCAATGGTTAAAAGTGCAATGGAGGCGGCAACGGGCAAAAGGGTGCGCAGGATCCTTGCGGTGCGCTTTTTTCTGCGGGAGGCATAGCTGTCTGCTTCGGTGAGAAAACGTTCATCGATTCCACCGAGTGCTTCAAACATCTCTTCTCTTTTCATACCGAATCTCCTTTCATAGGTTCTTTTGGGCAAGATGGTACTTCAAACGCTCTCTTGTTCTGGATAAAAGAGCCGAAACTGCGTGAGCCGATTTTCCCATCTTTTTGCCGATCTCTTCGTTGCTTTGCGCATAGTAGTAACGCAAAACAAAGCATACACGGGTGGTTTCATCAAGAGTGCCGAGGAAGGCGTTGATCTCCTTTAAAAGCTCTTTGGTTTCCAACTCTCTTGTGGGATCGTTTTCGGGAGTGAAGAAGCCGATCTCCTCCAAGAGCTCCTCTGTGTGACCGTTACGCTTTTGTGCCTTGCCGTGGTGATAGCGGTTAAAGCCCTTGTTTCGGGCAATGCCCGCAATAAAATTTTTCAGAGAAAGGGGCCTTGCGGGCGGAATGCTGTTCCACGCCGCCATCCACACGTCGTTGACGCATTCCTCCGCATCCTCATGATTTCTCAGGATGCTATACAGCACCGAGTGCACGTAGGCGCCGTATTTATGCTGGCAGGCAAGGATCGCTTGCTCGTCTCTTGAAAAGAAAAGCGAAACGATGCGTCTGTCGTCGGTTGGGTATTCCCCTTCCTTTTTTTCGTTCATTTTGTTACCTCGTTGTGTCTTCACTATATATGTACGTTTTTTTTGAAGATCGTCACGCAAAAAACGAAAAAAGTTTGAAAAAAACTTGTTTTTTTCGTTTTTTTTAAAATCCCTTGCATTCTTTGTTGAAATATACAACAAAAAGCAGAACTGTTCAAGCTTGCTTCTGCAAAATTTCATGAATTTTGGGAATTTCGGTGAACCGTTTCCATTATACTACTTTTTTCGTTCTCTTGCAAGAGTCTTTTTCGGAGCGCTGTACGTGTCCTTGCTCGTTGGGGGGATTTAACCGACATTTAACAGAACCGTGCTTTCGGATTTTACAAAAGAGGAGTATGCTTTTATCAGACACGAGGGTGTCTTAGAAGAATCCAAAAGAAGAACCGAAAGGAGTTTTGAAGATGAAAAAGAGTTTTAAGAGAATGGGATGTTTGATCCTTTGTATGGTGTTTTTGTGCGGTGTGATGGCGGGATGCGCCCAAAACGAGGGCGTTGCCACCGACGGCTCCACCTCTATGAGCAAGGTGATCGGAGCGCTTGGCGAAGCCTTTAAAAGCGAAACGGGCATTACCGTGACCTACAATGCCATGGGCTCAGGTGCGGGCATTCAGGCAGTTTTGGAGGGCAGATGCGATATCGGACTTTCCAGCAGAGATTTGAAGGATGAAGAAAAGGCGAAGGGACTTGAGGGGACTGTTCTTGCTTACGACGGTATTGCAGTTGTGGTCAATCCGTCCAATCCCGTCAGCGACCTCAGCGTCCAAACCATTGCAAGCATCTTTAAGGGCGAGATCAAAAATTGGAGCGAGGTGGGCGGTAACGATGCCGAGATCGTGCTTATCGGCAGAGAAGCGGGCAGCGGAACCCGAGATGGCTTTGAGTCGATCACCGAAACCGAGGATCAGTGTGACTATCGTCAGGAGCTGACCTCCACGGGTGACGTGATCACCACCGTGGCAGGCAACCCTGCCGCCATCGGCTATGCGTCGCTGGCATCGGTGAAGGAGAGTGTGAAGCCGTTGAACGTGGATGGCATTACCCCCTCGGAGGCAACCATCAAGGATGGCAGCTATCTTATTCAGCGTCCCTTCGTGCTGGTTACGAAAAGAGATCAGGCATTAGGGGAGAGTGCACAGAGGTTTTTTGATTACGTTACCTCCAAGGAGGCTGCCACGATCATTGCCTCGGCGGGCGTGGTGGCGGCGCAGTAACGATGGCACCCTTGCGTTTTTTAAAAAGGGACGTCAAGAGCAAGCGCACGCTTGAAAGGGTGGTACACGGGACGTTTCTGATCATGGGACTGATCACCGTGGGGTGCGTTTTGCTCATCACGATATATCTCATTGTGGCGGGACTTCCTGCCATCAGGGAGATCGGTCTGATTGATTTTCTTTTCGGAAAGGAATGGGCATCCACCGAAGCCGAACCGAAATTCGGGATACTGCCCTTTATCTTAACCAGCGTGTACGGTACCGCAGGTGCGATCGTTCTGGGCGTTCCCGTTGGCTTTTTCACCGCAGTCTTTCTTTCAAAGCTCGCGGGGAAAAGAGTCAGAGCGGTGGTGGATACGGCGGTCAATCTGTTGGCGGGTATTCCGTCGGTGGTATACGGTCTTGTGGGAATGCTGGTGCTGGTTCCTGCCGTGAGGGAGCTTTTCGGGCTTCCTGACGGTGCGAGCTTGTTTTCAGCCATCATCGTGCTTGCCATTATGATCCTGCCAAGCATCATAAAGGTGTCGCTCACCGCCCTTGATGCCGTCCCGAAGGACTATGAGGATGCCTCCTTGGCTCTTGGCGCAACGCCGGTTGAGACCTATTTTAAGGTGTCCGTTCCTGCCGCTAAAAGCGGTATTGCCGCTGCGGTGGTGCTTGGGGTGGGCAGAGCAATCGGTGAAGCGATGGCGGTGATGATGGTGTCGGGAAACGTGGCAAATATGCCATCCCTTTTTGAAAGCGTCCGTTTTTTGACCACTGCCGTGGCAAGCGAAATGGCGTATGCAAGTGAGGGAAGCCTTCAGCGAAATGCCCTGTTTTCCATTGCACTGGTGCTGTTTTTATTCATTATGCTGATCAACGCCACGCTGAATTTCTTTTTGAAAAGAAAGGGGGAGCGGGAATGATCCAAGGAAAAAACAAGGGAAGAAGAAAGGCGTACGATACGCTGATGCGCAGTGCGATGCTCTTTTCCACGGTGCTGACGGTGGCGATCGTGGTTTTTATGATCGGTTACGTGCTGATAAAGGGCATTCCGAACGTATCGTGGACGCTGTTGACCACCGAACGAAGCTACCTGAAGGATACCATCGGTATTTTGCCCGATATCCTCAACACCGTTTATATCGTTGTTGCCACCCTGCTTCTCGTTTTGCCCCTTGGCGTGGGTGCGGCGGTGTACCTGACCGAATATGCGGGTAAGAGCCGTCTTGTGGCGCTGATCGAGTATGCGGCGGAGACCCTTTCGGGTATTCCTTCCATCATTTACGGACTTGTGGGTATGCTCCTCTTTTCAAATACCTTTGGTACCAGCCTTCTTGCGGGGGCGCTGACGCTGGTGATGATGAACCTTCCCACCGTGATGCGCACCGTGCAGGAGAGCTTGAAAACGGTGCCCCAAAGCTATCGTGAGGGGGCCTTCGGCTTGGGGGCGGGAAAATGGAGGGTGATCCGCACGGTGGTTTTACCCGGTTGCATTGACGGGGTGGTGACGGGATGCATTTTGTCGGTGGGGCGGATCCTCGGGGAGTCGGCGGCACTGCTTTTTACCGCAGGCTTTGCTCACGCATTAAACGGTGTTCTTACGGGACTCTTTTCTCCCGGCGCCACCCTCACCGTTGCCCTTTACGTTTACGCCAAGGAGGAGGGCGAATTCGGCGTTGCCTTTGCCATTGCCGCCATCCTGATGGGATTGACGTTGCTGATCAATCTGTCGGCTACACTTGCGGGCAAATATTTTGAAAAAAGGAGAAGAATATGAGCGGGATCATTGAAGCACGGGAGCTTTGTCTGTGGTACGGACAAACGCAGGCACTGAAAAACATCAATATCTCCATTCCCGAAAGGAGCATTACCGCTCTGATCGGGCCTTCGGGCTGTGGAAAGTCCACCTTTTTAAAGACGCTGAACCGCATGAACGATCTGGTGAAGGGGGTAAAGATCACGGGAGAGGTGCAGGTCGAAGGGAAGAATATTTTTGAGAAGAGCGTGGACGTCAGCGATTTGCGCAGAGACGTGGGAATGGTCTTTCAAAAGCCCAATCCCTTTCCAATGAGCATTTACGACAACGTGGCTTACGGCCCCCGTACCCACGGAGTGAAGAAAAAGAAGGAGCTTGACGGGATCGTGGAGGAGGCGCTTTTCAAGGCGGCGCTTTTTGACGAGGTGAAGGATCGATTGAAAAAGAGTGCGCTTGGACTGTCGGGCGGTCAGCAGCAGCGTCTTTGCATTGCACGTGCGCTGGCAGTAAAGCCAAAGATCCTGCTCATGGACGAGCCCACCTCCGCACTTGACCCTATTTCCACCTCCAAAATTGAAGAGCTTGTCCTGCAGTTAAAGCAAAGCTACACCATCGTGATGGTGACCCACAATATGCAGCAGGCGGCACGCGTTTCGGATTATACTGCCTTTTTCTTGCTCGGCGAGCTGGTGGAGACGGGGCAGACCGAAAGGCTGTTTTCCTATCCCGAGGACAAGCGCACGGAGGATTATATTACGGGGAGATTCGGATAAAATGAGAAGCAGATTTGACGAACAACTCAGCACCTTAAGGGAATACGTAACCGAAATGGGTGCGCTTTGCGAAAAAATTATCGCGTTTTCGGCAGAGGCGCTGAAGGAGAATGACGGCGAGATCAAAGGACAGGTGCGCTCTATCGGGCAGGAGATCGACCGTATGGAGGGGCAGATCGAGGCGTTTTGCCTGAAGCTTTTATTGAGACAACAGCCTGTTGCAAGGGATTTAAGACAAATCTCGGCGGCGTTAAAGCTGATCACCGACCTTGAGCGCATTGGCGATCAGGCAGAGGATATTGCAGAGATCCTCCCGTATTTGAAGGGCAGACGGGGCAAGGAGTGTGAGACTGTTTGCAGGATGATGGATGCGGCGGCGAAAATGGTGAATGACAGCGTGACCGCTTACGTGAAGCAGGACGTTGCTCTTGCACGTTGCGTAGAGGAATACGATGACGTGGTAGACGATCTGTTTGACGAGGTAAAGGAGAAGCTGATCCTGCTGATCAGCCAAAACGCCGATGACGGCGAGTATGCTTTGGATCTTCTGATGATCGCCAAATATCTGGAGCGGATCGGCGACCACGCCACCAACGTTTCAGAGTGGGTGGTCTTTTCGGTGACGGGCGTGCACGAAACGGAGGAGCAATGATCGGATCTTCAAGAAGGACGAGCACGCTATAATGGAAAAGCTTTGAATGACTGCCAAAAAAAGCGATCCTTTCCTTAAAAAAGAGGAAAGGATCGCTTTACTGTTTAAATATAGGCTTTGTAAGCCGAAAATGCCGAGGGAAGCGCCATGCTTTGAAGCTCCTTTTTTTCATAAAAGGGCAGGGCATCGGTTTGCTCCGCTTTGACGAGATAGCCCTTCATTTGCCACACCACATGGGTGAAGACGTGCTTTGCCTCAGGAAGAGGCTCCAAAGAGAGGATCTTTATCCCCCGCTCCTCCAAAAGGGCGCGTGCCTGCTGTTCGGTCAGAAGTCCTTTTTCCGAAGGAGGCTCCCACAGTCCCGCAAGCAGTCCCTTTGGGGGACGCTTTTGAAGGACGGTGCCTTTTTCGCTCTTGATGATGAAGAGGGTGCGCTCCTCCACTCTTTTTTCTGCCTTTTTGGCTCGGACGGGAAGGCTTTCGGTCAGTCCCCTTTCAAAAGCCTTGCACCTTGAAAGAAGGGGACAGCCGCCGCACCGTGCCGCCTTGTCGGGACCGCACAGGGTGGCGCCCAGCTCCATCATTGCCGAATTGAAGACGCCCGGCTCGCTTTGATCTATAACCGAAGAAAGATAGCCTTCGATCTGACCTTTGGCTTCCTTTTCGGTCACCACGCTTTCAATAGCAAGGTAGCGTGCCATTACCCGAAGCACGTTGCCGTCAATGGCAGGCTTTGCTTCGCCGTAGGCGATGGAGCTGACCGCCGCGGCGGTATAGGGACCGATGCCGCAAAGGGTCAGCAACTCGTCGTGGCTTTGAGGCAGCCTTCCACCGTATTTTTCCACGCAGGTGATCGCCGCCTTTTTCATATTCCGCACTCTGCTGTAATAGCCAAGACCCTCCCAAAGCTTATAAAGAAGCTCGTCGTCGCACTCGGCAAGGGCGGTGACGTTGGGCAAAGCCTCAAGAAATCGGGCGTAGTAGGGCTTTACCGCCTCCACGCGGGTCTGCTGGAGCATAATTTCGGATACCCAAATGGCGTAAGGGTCGCTTGTCCGCCGCCACGGCAGATCGCGGGCGCATCCCTTATACCAGCAGATCAGCTCTCCTGCAAAATCAAAGGACTCGTTCATTTTTCAAAAAAGGAGATCAACTCTTCAAAGCTGCCATTTTGAAAGGATGCAGGATCGTGGGCTCCCGCAATCAGGCAGTCGGTGACCAAAAAATGATCCATCCCCAGCGCCTTTGCGGGGATCATATCCTCGCCGATATCGTTTCCGACCATCAGACAGTCTTGGGGATCAAGGTGAAAGCAGTCAAGAATTTCGCTGTAGTAGGCGGGATTGGGCTTGCAGTAATGGGCGTTTTCGTAGTGGGTCACGTGATCGAAATCCTCGGGGGTCAGACCGATCCAGGAAAGGCGTGCCCGTTGCGCCGAGGGAGGGAAGACGGGGTTTGTGGCAAGGATGACCATGCCTGCCTTCTCTCTTGCCATCAGAACGGCTTTTTTTGCCAAGGGGTTGGGGCTTTGCAGATGGGTCAGCGCCCTGAAATTGCCCGTGTAGTAAAGATCAAATGCCATGCCCACCTCTTCATCGCTTTTGGGCAAAGCGGGGCGGGCGACCTTCAAAAAGGCTTCCTCATTCGTGCAGCTGCCGTCGTTTTTCACCATGGCGTAGACCCCTTTTTTGATCACCGAAAGAAGAGTCTCGGGGGACACGTCAAGGCGGGGGGCAACCTCGGTGGCTTCTGCCACGAACAGCTCCTTTAAAAAGGGATCCTGGGGCATATGAAGCAGGGTGCCGTCCAGATCAAAAAGGATTGCT
>JAGBIB010000107.1 GCA_017935195.1 Clostridia bacterium | reverse complement strand
ATCCGCAAGAACCGCCAAAAGAGGGATCTTGCCCTGATTGTCAGCGAAAAAAAGGCGTCTGCGGCGGCGGTGTATACCACCAACCTTGTAAAGGGCGCACCCCTGCAGGTGACCAAGGATCATATTGAAAACGGCTATGCGCAGGCGGTGATCTGCAACAGCGGAAACGCCAACACCTGCAATGCAGACGGCATTGAGATCGCAGAAAAGATGTGCGATCTGGTGGCAGAAAAGCTACCCATTGCGGCAGAGGACGTGGTGGTCGCCTCCACCGGGGTGATCGGTCAAAGACTTTCCCTTGACCCCATCTCCGCAGGAATGGATGAACTGGTTGCCGATCTTGGCAACAACGGTGATCATGCGGCAGAGGCCATTATGACCACGGATACCGTAAAAAAGGAGGTCGCCGTTTCCTTTCAAGTGGGCGGCGTGACCTGCAAGATCGGCGGCATTGCCAAGGGTTCGGGAATGATCCACCCCAATATGGCAACGATGCTGGTCTTCATCACCACCGACTGTGCCATCAGCCCCGCAATGCTTCAAAAGGCACTTTCGGGCGATATCAAAAGCACCTTTAATATGGTCAGCGTGGACGGTGACACCTCCACCAACGATATGGTCACCGTGCTGGCAAACGGTATGGCGGGCAACCCCGAGATCGTTTCGGAGGGAGCGGACTTTGAGGAGTTCATGAAGGCGCTCAACGGTGTGACCGTGGCGCTTTGCAGAATGATCGCAGGCGACGGTGAGGGCGCTACCAAGCTTCTTGAATGCGCCGTCAGCGGAGCGAAGGACATTGAGACGGCAAGAACGGTTGCAAAGAGCGTGATCTGCTCTTCGCTTTTGAAGGCGGCAATGTTCGGGGCAGACGCCAACTGGGGCAGAGTCCTTTGCGCCATCGGCTACAGCGGTGCGAAGGTGGATGTCAACAAGATCGACGTGGACTTCCGCTCAAAAGCAGGCACCGTTTCGGTGTGCAGAGGGGGCGCAGGTATCGACTTTTCCGAGGAGATCGCAAAGAAAGTGCTTTCCGAAAAGGAGATCGAGATTCTGGTGGCTTTAAACGACGGCGATTGCTCCTCCACAGCGTGGGGATGCGATCTGACCTATGAATACGTAAAGATCAACGGCGATTACAGAACCTGAGAAGGGGGATAAAGAAAATGACCGATATGTTTACCAATGCCCAAAGAGCAAAGGTGCTGACCCAAGCCCTTCCTTACATTAAAAGATACGTGGGCAAGACCGTGGTGGTCAAATATGGCGGAAACGCCATGGTGGACGAGACCTTGAAGCAGCAGGTGATGGAGGATATCGCCCTTTTGTGGCTTATCGGCGTGAAGGTGGTGCTCATCCACGGAGGCGGCCCCGAGATCAGCGATATGATGAAACGGCTTGGCAAAAAGCCCGAGTTCATCAACGGTCTGCGGGTCACCGACAAGGAAACAGTGGACATCGTGCAGATGGTGTTGGCAGGAAAGGTGAATAAGAGCCTGGTGACTCTTTTACAGATGAAGGGCGGCCACGCCGTGGGCGTTTCGGGTATGGACGGCGGTATCATCGAGGCAAAGATCAAGGACGAGCGCCTTGGGTTTGTAGGAGAGATCACCAAGGTCAGAGCCAAGCCCATCAATGACCTGCTTGAAAAGAACTACATCCCCGTGGTATCCACCGTGGCAAGCGACCACGACGGAAACGTGTATAACATCAACGGCGACACCGCCGCGGCGTATATCGCAGGAGCGCTGGGGGCTGAAAGACTGATCATGATGACCGACGTGGCAGGCATTTTAAGGGACGTAAACGATCCCTCCTCGCTGATCACCGGCATCACCGTCAACGAGGCAAAGGCCCTTTACGATGAGGGCGTGATCTCGGGCGGAATGATCCCCAAGGTGGATTGCTGCATCGAGGCAATTTCTGCGGGCGTAAAGGACGTAACCATTATGGACGGAAGAATCCCCCACGCCATCCTGATGGAGCTGCTGACCAACGAAGGCGCAGGTACCATGATCGTGGGAGGTCGGACGGAATAAAATGAGCGAGATCAAAAAACAAGATCAACAGTATATTGCAAATACCTACGCCCGCTTCCCCTTACAGCTGGTAAACGGCATGGGGGCAGAGGCGTTTGACGAGCAGGGCAACCGCTATATCGATATGGGGTCGGGCATCGGCGTGACCTCCTTCGGTTACTGCGATCCCGCGTGGATCACGGCGGTGGCAAACCAGCTCTCCACCCTCCAGCACACCTCTAATCTCTATTATACCGAGCCCTGCGTCAAGCTGGCAAAGCTTCTTTGTGAAAGGACGGGGGCAGGGAAGGTCTTTTTCTCCAATTCGGGTGCAGAGGCAAACGAATGTGCCATCAAGGTGGCAAGAAAGTATATGGCGGAAAAGAAGGGTGAGGACTGCTATACCATTATCACCCTTGAAAACAGCTTCCACGGCAGAACCATCACCACCCTTGCCGCAACGGGGCAGGAGGTCTTTCATAAGACCTTCAAGCCGCTGACCGACGGCTTTATGCACCTGCCTGCAAACGATCTGGAAGCGGTGAAGACGGCACTTTCGCAAAAAAAGATCGCCGCCGTGATGATCGAGTGCGTGCAGGGCGAGGGAGGGGTGCTTCCCCTTGACCCCGACTACGTAAAGGCGCTTGCCGCCCTTTTGAAGGAGCAGGAGGTACTGCTCATCGTGGACGAGGTGCAGACGGGCAACGGCAGAACGGGCAAGCTGTACGCTTATATGCACTACGGCATCACCCCCGATATCGTTTCTACCGCCAAGGGTCTTGGCGGCGGACTGCCCATCGGTGCCACCCTGCTTTACGGCGAGGTGCAAAACACCCTCCACTTCGGCGACCACGGCTCCACCTACGGCGGAAATCCCGTTTGCTGTGCGGGGGCGTACAGCGTCATCGAGCGGTTGGACGAGGACTTTCTCAAGGAGGTGCAGGAGAAGAGCGACTTCGTTTTTGAAAGCCTGAAGGGTGCAAAGGGCATCAAGTCGGTAAACGGACTTGGGCTGATGATCGGCATCGAAACGGCGGCTCCTGCCAAGGAGATCCTGCTTGAATGTATGGCAAGAGGGGTGCTTTGCCTGACGGCAAAGACCAAGCTTCGCCTGTTACCCCCTCTGAACATCACCACCGAACAGTTAAGCGAGGCACTTGACGTGATCAAGGCCGTCGCCGCAGAAAAGGAGGAGCGCAATGCTTAAGGGAAGAAGCTTTTTAACCTTACTTGATTATACCCCCGAGGAGATCGGATATCTCATCGATCTTGCCGCCAAGCTGAAGGCGGAAAAGAAGCAGGGCATTGCCCACAGACATTGCGCGGGCAAGAATATTGCGCTGGTATTTGAAAAGACCAGCACCCGCACCCGTTGCGCCTTTGAGGTGGCGGCGGCGGATCTTGGAATGCATCCCGTCTATCTTGACCCCAAAAGCTCCCAGATCGGCAAAAAGGAGAGCATCGCAGACACCGCAAGAGTGCTTGGCAGAATGTTTGACGGCATCGAATACAGAGGCTTTGGTCAGGAGATCGTGGAAAAGCTGGCAAAGTACGCGGGCGTGCCCGTGTGGAACGGACTGACCAACGAATTTCACCCCACCCAGATCCTTGCAGACTTTCTGACCATCAAGGAGCATTTCGGCAAGCTCAAGGGCATCAATTTCGTCTATATGGGCGACGCCCGCTACAATATGGGCAACTCGCTGATGGTTGGTTGCGCAAAAATGGGCTTGAACTTTACAGCTTGCGCCCCCGAAGGATATTTCCCCGACAAGGCGCTGATCGCAAAATGTGAGGAGGCGGCAAAGGAAAGCGGTGCCACCCTTTCTTTTGAAAGCGATCCCGAAAAGGCTTTAAAGAATGCCGACGTGGTGTATACCGACGTTTGGGTGTCCATGGGCGAGCCGGACGAGGTGTGGAAGGAGCGCATCGACGCCTTGCTTCCTTACCAGGTCAACAGCCGTATGATGGCTCTTGCCGATGAAAACGCCGTCTTTATGCACTGCCTGCCCGCATACCACAACGACGAGACCGAGGTGGGCAAGAGCGTGGGCGAAAAGTTCGGACTTTCCGCCTTGGAGGTCACCGAGGAGGTCTTCGAGGGACCTCAGTCCATCGTCTTTGACGAGGCAGAAAACAGAATGCACACCATCAAAGCCGTGATGGCGGCAACGCTGGCGGATGCAAGCCTGTTAAACTAAGCAAAACGAAAAAAATCGCGATTTTCTTAAATCGCGATTTTTTTATGGAAATTCAGGATCTTACGTGTTCTTTCAGCACCAATTCGTCCTTTTCAAAAAGAACCTCGTAGGAGAGCCACGAGCCTGCCCGTTCATCATAAAGCTCTAAAAGAAGGACGTCCTTACCCGCCAAAAGGGTGGCAGGCTGAAGGATTCCTTGATCGGAAGGAGTGGGGAGCTGTATCTGATCGCTGCCCTTTTTGGTTTTCACGGTGATCAGGAGCAGCATATTCTCTTTGGACGAGGGGATAAAGCTGTCGGCTCGGGTGACCTTTTGCAGAGTGCAAAGATCCTTGGTGCCGTCACCGTCCAGATCGAAAAGCACCTCCTGATGCACGAGACTGCAGTAAAGCACCGACCCCTTTTGCTCATCCTCTCCTGCGCTGATGTGGTAAAGGAAGCTTACTTCGCCTTCCACCCCATCAAAGCCCTTTAAAAAGAGGGAGCCTTCTGTGATCTCAAAGCCGATGATCGGATGAAAGAGGGGGGCAAGCAGGAGCTCGGTTTTCTCCTCACCCTTATACATCGTCAGAAAATAAGAGATGACTCCCGAGGTGGGCCCGTGTCTCAGTGAAAAGCGCTCTCTTTCGCCATCTCCGTCAATGTCGAAGGCAATGCCGTCAATCTGGGGGAGAACGATGTCGCTTTCGGGAATAAAACCGGGCTCGGTGAAGATGGCACCGTCGGGAATGCAGGGGCGCACCTTGCCGTTATAGGAGTATTCGGGCAGGGCGGCAGAGTCCTTTTTTACAAAAGTAAGGGTGTTCGTGTCCTTTTTAAAGACGTACTTTTCTTTAAGATCGTCGGAAATACAGACGATCAGCCCCGTTTCCTCGCTATAGGTATAGTGGCCGTAGGGGTAGTACGCACCTCTTGTGGAGGGGATGAGGGAGAAGGTGCCGTCCTCCTTCAAGGACAGATAAGAGCGGTCGTAGTCCTCAAAAGCGTAATTGTAGATCCCTTCGTTCATCAGCCAGCGGTCGATCTGATCCCACATGGTGGCTTTGTTCTTTTCGGCGTATTCCTGACCGTTAAAGGCTCTTGACCACCATTTCATCGGCACCATTTTGCGGATATCGTTGTCATAGTCAGAGCCGTCACGGGGAACGGTGTAGCTTTTTAGCACGAAGCCCTCCTCGTCGTGAAGCTCCATCACGATCTTGGCAGGACCGCTCAAGCCGTTAAACTGCTCAAGCCGTCCCTTTTCAAGGGAGTATTCGCCGTAGTTGATCCATAAATAGTAGATATAGTCACCGTTTTTCTCTTCCGTACCGAAAACGGTGTGCCCTTCAAAGGCCTTGGTATTGCCTCGCTTATCGTTGTGGTTTTCTTCAAGAATGATCTTGGAAAGGGCGAGCTGCTCTTCGCCGCTGACCGAAAAGTGCTTGTCCTGCGGATCGGTCAAAAGACAGCCCGTAAGGAGCAGGGAGATCAGGAGGGCGCCGATCAGCACCCAAAGGGCAGGCTTTTTATAGGATAGCACCGATTTGATCCGGGATTTCACCCCCGTCTCGCCAAAGGCAAGGGGGCAGGCGGAAAGGGTGCGGCTTCCTTTTTTGCCTATACTGCAGTGAAGCAGGGCAGAGGAGTAGCCCTTTTTGCCCTCGGCATCCAGATGACGGATCACCTTTTCGTCGCACGCCGCCTCAATGTCCTTGCATAAAAGCAGATAGGCAAGCCACAAAAGGGGATTGAACCAATAGAATGACAGCAAAAAGAAGGCAAAGGGCTTGATCAGGTGATCCTTTCTCTTCAGATGCGCTCTCTCGTGGGCAAGAACGTGCCCCTTGTCCTCATCTGAAAGTGCGGTGGGCAGATAGATTCGGGGGTTCACGATGCCGAAAATGAAGGGGCTTTCCACCTTGTCGGAAAGATAGCATCCCTCCTCGTCCTTTACCGCCTCCCTCAGGCGGATCCTTAAAGCAAGAAAGCTGAAAAACATATAAAGGAGCATTGCCGCCGCTCCCGCAAGCCAAAGGAAGCCTAAAACCCGCACCAGCCCCTCAAAGGGGTAGACCCTTGCCCCAAGCACCCTTTGGGTTTCAGAGCCCGAGGCGGAAAAATGCTCTGAAAGGATGGGATTGACCGCAGAATTTAAGACGGTAATGCCGCTGTGGATCTGAGGCTCTGTCTGATAGATTGCCTCGGGAGGCACCGTTTCGGTGCTGGGGATCAGACTTATGGCGCTTTCCACAGAGAAGGGAAGCACCAGCCGCAGCGCCACCAACCCCCACAGCGCGCAGGTGATCCACTTGGGCGCCTTCTTCAAAAGGGGTCTTACGAGGACGAGCACCAAAACGATCCATCCGGCCGTGATGCTCATATTTAAAAAATTTAAAAACAGTTCTTCCATTTCTATTCCTCCTATGGCCAGCGTCAGGACGATCCAGCCCGCCATAATGATCATGTTTAAAAAATTTAAAAACAGTTCCTTCATTCTTATTCCTCCCTTATTCCTCCTTATAATCGTCGATCATCCTCTGAAGCTCGGCGATCTCGCTGTCGCTCAACTTCTTTTTGGAGGTAAAGGCGGCAAGAAAGGCGGGAAGCGATCCGCCGAAGGACTCCTCCACGAAACGGGTGCTCTGTCCTGCGTAATAGTCCTTCTTTGAAATCAGGGAGGTGACCATCCCCTTGTCGTTTTGAAAGATCCCCTTGTCGCAAAGGCGCTTTAAGACGGTGTAGGAGGTGGTCTTTTTCCAGCCCAGCGTCTCTTCACTTTTCTTTGCAAGCTCGCCCGAAGCGATGGGCTCGTTTGCCCAGATGATCTCGGCAAAGCTCTTTTCGCCGCTTCCCATTTGCAGTTCACTCATTGTGGTTGTACCTCTCTTTTTGGTCGTTTGTATACCTTGTTTTTTATACGTCATCCCCTCGGAAGTGCTTCCAAGGCTTGTTCTACAATCTGTAGTACACCTGTATTCTACACCTTGTAGAACGCTTTGTCAAGCCCTTTTTTTAAAAAACGGAAAATATTTTTTATTACCCGTAGGATCGCCCCGAATAACTCTTGACAAAAGGAGGAAAACTCGGTAAAATAAAAGCACAAAACAGATGCAAGGAGGAGCGCACGATGGCAAAGATCCGCTTAAATGAAGACGAAGAAACGGTAAAAATGATCAAAGAGGGCTTGAAAAAGAAGGGCGGCTACTGTCCCTGCAGAAGGGAAATGACCCCCGAAAACAAATGCATCTGCAAGGAATTCAGAGAACAGATGGCAGACCCGAATTTCGAGGGCTACTGTCACTGTATGCTCTACTATAAGGAAAAGGGCTGATACCCCCAAAAGAGAAAAAGAGGTGAACGATATGAAGATCAAGGCAAGTGAATTTGAAAAGGAAGTCGTAGGCGCAAAGGGAAAGGTGATCGTGGATTTCTACGCCGAGTGGTGCCCTCCCTGCAAAAGACTTGCGCCCCTGCTTGAGGAGCTGGAAAACGAGGGCAAGGTAAAGGTCTGCAAGGTGGACGTGGACGAGGAGGGCGCGCTTGCTATGCAGTTCGGCGTGACCAACATCCCCCTGCTGGTCCTCTTTGAAGAGGGCAAGGCTCTAAGATCCTCCCTTGGCTACAAGACCAAGGCGGAGCTGGTTGAGTTTATCGGTTAAAATTCTTAATATAAAAAAGACCGTCAAAAGGCTGTTTCTCATAAGGAAGTTTGATTTCTACTTGTAGGGACCGGCGTCCTCGACGGTCCATTAAGCCATAATTGCATTGCAGGAGACAAAGATTAACCCCAACAGATATTCAAAAATCTGTCGGGGTTATTTACTATGAATCATTTTCATCGATTACCCTTTGGCAATTCAAACGGTTTTCCATTAAGTCAAATAATTTATCTTCTGTTGTTTTAGGATTGGGTTGCTTGCGTATTTT
>JAGBIB010000106.1 GCA_017935195.1 Clostridia bacterium | reverse complement strand
GCCTGAGCGGTTCTCTTACCGTTACGGGTCTGGAGCATATAGAGTTTCTCGTTTTCAACGGTGAACTCCATATCCTGCATATCGTGATAGTGATTTTCAAGGATCTCGCAAACATCTTTAAACTGAGCGTATGCGGAAGGGAACTTCTCTGCCATCTGTGCAATGGGCATAGGGGTACGCACGCCTGCAACCACGTCCTCGCCCTGGGCGTTTGTCAAGAACTCGCCCATCAGCTTTTTCTCACCGGTAGCGGGGTCACGGGTGAATGCAACGCCGGTGCCGCAGTCCTCGCCCATGTTACCGAACGCCATTGCCTGCACGTTTACTGCAGTACCCCAGGAATAGGGGATATCGTTGTCGCGGCGGTATACGTTTGCGCGGGGGTTGTCCCAGGAGCGGAAGACTGCCTTCACGGCGCCCATCAGCTGTTCCTTGGGATCGGAGGGGAAGTCGGTACCGATCTTTTCCTTATATTCTGCCTTGAACTGATTTGCCAGCTCCTTGAGATCCTCGGCGGTCAGATCAACGTCCAGCTTCACACCCTTTTCCTTCTTCATCTTGTCGATCAGCTCTTCGAAATACTTCTTGCCGACCTCCATGACTACGTCGGAATACATCTGGATGAATCTTCTGTAGCAGTCGTAAGCCCAACGGGGGTTGCCCGACTTCTTTGCCATAACCTCTACGACTTCTTCGTTCAGACCGAGATTTAAGATGGTGTCCATCATACCGGGCATGGATGCGCGTGCGCCCGAACGGACCGAAACCAGCAGGGGATTGTTCAGATCTCCGAATTTCTTGCCGGTGATCTCTTCCATTTTGCCGATATATTCAAGGATCTGCTCCTTGATCTCATCGTTGATCATCCTGCCGTCTTCGTAGTACTGGGTGCAAGCCTCGGTGGAGATGGTAAATCCCTGAGGAACGGGCAGACGCAGATTGGTCATTTCGGCAAGGTTGGCACCTTTACCGCCGAGCAGCTCTCTCATAGAACAGTTGCCCTCGGTGAAAAGGTATACGTACTTATGGCTCATAATATATCACTCCAATTTCTGTTATTTATAGTGTTGAAGACAATTATATCATCAATTTGTCCATTTGTCTATACTTTTTATACATATTTTCGAAATATTTTTTTACAAATTTGCTCTTGCCTTTTTCTTTGCAATATAGTATAATAACTATGTTTACGGAATTTTGTTTTGAATGGTGGAAGAGAGGAGAGGTGCAGAAAATGAGTGATATTTTTGACCTGTTTAAGAAGATTGAGCGTCCTGCGGCATCGGTACAGCCGATCACCCATATGGTTGTCTGCCTTGGAAACCCGGGAAAAGAATATACATTCACCCGTCATAACAGCGGATTTCTCTTTGCCGAATATTTTTCAAAGAAAAACGGTTTTTCCATTGACAGAGCAAAGTTTGAGGGCATCTGCGGTGAAACGACCGTAGCCGGAAAGAGGGTGCTGTTTCTCCTTCCCCTGACCTATATGAACCTTTCGGGCACGTCTGTCAGAAAGGCGGCTGACTTTTATAAGATCCCTGCCGAAAACGTTATCGTGGTGTGTGACGACGTCAATCTTGACGTGGGCAAGATGCGCATCCGCCGTAAGGGAAGCGACGGGGGGCAGAAGGGAGTAAGAAGCATCATCGAGCATTTGAACGATGATAACTTCCCCCGCATCAAGATCGGCGTGGGAAAGAAGCCTAATCCCGAGTATCCTCTTGCCGATTGGGTGCTTTCCAAGTTTTCAACGGAAGAACAGAAGACTTTGCAGAGCGTCTTTGAAAACTGCTCGAGCGCACTGCCGCTGATCCTTTCGGGCGATTTTGAAAAGGCAATGAACAGCTTTAACTGAGCAAGAAGCAAAGAAAGAATATGATCGATTTAACGAGAGCAATCGCAGAAGAAAAGGAGTATGCTCCCTTTCTTGATGCCTTGAAGACTCAATGTGCGCCCGAGTATTCGGGAGTACGCCGTCCCGTGGTGGTTACGGGACTTTGTGAGGGTGCCGAATTTGCGCTGGTTAACACCCTTCACACTTCGGTTGGTGACCTTGGCTACGATCTCATCCTTTTACTTGTGGCGGATGAGAAAAAGGCAAATAGGCTTTGCTCCTGGCTTGCCGCACACCAAAAAAGAGCGCACGTATATTTCGGAAGAGATCTGGTCTTCCACAGCACCTCTGCTTCTCATGAGTTCGAGCATGAGAGGCTTTTCGTGCTGAGCAAGCTCATCAAAGGGGAGATCGATTATCTAATCACCACTCCCGATGCTCTTTTGCAGTATACCGTTCCGCCCATCCGCCTGCGGGCAATGGAAAAGACGGTTTCTATAAAAAATCCCTGCCTGATGGAGGAGCTCGTTTCCACCCTTGAAAATGCCGGCTATCACCGAGCGGATATGGTGGAAAGCGTGGGGCAGTATTCAAAGAGGGGCAGTATCGTAGATATTTTTTCTCCCTCCTGCGCCAATCCCGTACGAATCGACTATTTCGACGATGAGATCGACCGTATGGGCTATTTTGACGTGATGACCCAGCGGCGCATTGAAAACTGCGAGGAATTTACCGTGATGCCCATCCGTGAGGTGGTGGCAGACGAGGCGGCAAAAAAGCGGATCGCCTCCTGCATCAAAGGGCAGTTAAAGGGCAAGACCTCTGCCTCTCCTGCGGGGCAACGTCTGAAGGAGGAGCTGGAATGCATTGAGAGCGGCAGGGAAGCCACCTTCCTTGACAAATACCTGCCTCTCGTCTATCCCGAAAAGAAATGTCTTCTTGATTATCTTGGATACGCTCTTCCCGTGGTATGCGAATACGGTGCTTGCATGAATCGTTTAGACAACCGTGCCGAGATCGAAAGGCAACAGCTGATGTCTTATCTGGAGGATGGCACCATCAGCTCCAAAAACGCCGATTTTTCAAGATCGCCGTCAGAGCTTGAAGGCTATCTCTTTTCCGATGCAGGCGTACTGTTATCGGGCATGGGAAGCCGTCTATCGGGTCACAAATACGCGGGGATGTTTTCCTTCAACACCAAGCAGACCACGGGCTATGCAGATCGATTTGACCTGCTGTGCGACGATCTGCGGGGCTATATGAGCGCAGGATTCAGAGTCAAGCTGATCTGCGAAACCGAGTCCTCCGCCGCAAATCTTGAAAAAATGCTGGTGTCTTCGGGCTTTGGCGCTTACAAGGATAGCGAAAAGATCAAGCAAAAGCCCTCGTCGGTGGCGCTTTGCAGTGGGGTGAATATTCCCGGCTTTGAGCTGACGGCATCCAGGTACGTTTGCTTAACCGAGCTTGCCATCGATACGGTGAAGAAGCGGAGCACCCGTCCTTCGGTCAAGAGAAAAAAGGACAAAAATCTTCAGCAGATCCTTTCTTACGCCGATATGTCGGTGGGTGATTTCGTGGTACACGATATTCACGGTATCGGGCAGTATCTCGGAATGTCTTCCTTGATGGTGGAAGGGAACAGAAAGGACTTTTTAAAGATCAAATACGCAGGAAAGGATATGCTCTATCTGCCCTGCAATCAGTTAGACAAGATCTCAAAGTATATCGGCAAGGGTGCAGAGGAGGGCGATCTGAAGCTTTCCAAAATGGGCGGTGCCGACTGGAAAAAGGTAAAGATCAAGGCAAAGCTGTCGGCGCAGAGTATGGCAAAGCAGCTGATTGCCCTCTATGCCGAGCGCATCAAGAAGGACGGCGTTGCCTTTCCCAAGGATGACGAGATGCAAAGAGAGTTTGAAAGCGCCTTTGAATATGAGGAGACCGACTGTCAGCTTGCCGCCGCAGAGGACGTGAAGAAGGATATGGAGCGCAAGCATCCTATGGACAGACTTCTTTGCGGCGACGTAGGCTACGGAAAGACCGAGGTGGCGATGCGTGCCGCCTTCAAGGCGGTAAACGGTGGCTATCAAGTGGCGATCCTGGTGCCTACAACCATTCTTTGTATGCAGCACTACCGCTCCTTCCTTTCAAGAATGAGAGGCTTTCCCGTGTCGGTAGATATGGTCTGCCGATTCCGCTCCAAAAAGGAGATCGAGGAATCGATCAGAAAATTACGCCGAGGCGAAACGGATATCATCATCGGTACGCACCGTTTGCTTTCCAAAGACGTGGAGTTTAAAAAGCTTGGTCTTCTGATCGTGGACGAGGAGCAGCGCTTCGGCGTTGCCCATAAGGAAAAGCTCAAGGAGCTTTCAAAGAACGTGGACGTGCTGACCCTTTCCGCAACCCCCATCCCGAGAACGATGAATATGGCGATGTCGGGGATTCGCGATATGTCGGTTCTTGACGAAGCACCCTGCGACAGAATGCCCGTTCAGACATTCGTTTTGGAGCACGACGACGGGGTGATCGAGGAAGCCATCCGTAGGGAGCTGCGCCGAGGCGGGCAGGTCTTTTATCTTTGCAACAGTGTGGAGCAGATGCCCGACAAAGCGGCAAAGCTGCAAAACGCCTTTCCCGACGTGCGGGTGGAATACGCCAACGGTCAGATGGACAAGGATCAGCTTTCCGACATTTGGGAGGAGATGATCAAGGGCGAGATCGATATTCTTGTCTCCACCACCATTATCGAAACGGGAGTGGACGTGCCAAATGCCAACACCCTCATCATCGAGCGAGCAGACAAGCTGGGGCTTTCTCAGCTTCACCAGATCAGGGGACGAGTGGGTAGAAGCTCAAGACGTGCCTACGCCTACTTCACTTATCCCGCAGGCAGAGAGCTGAGAGAAATCTCCGAAAAGCGGCTTTCTGCCATCAGGGACTTTACCGAATTCGGCTCGGGCTTTCGTATCGCCATGCGAGATATGGAGATCAGAGGCGTTGGAAACCTTCTGGGGGCAGAACAGCACGGTCATATGGAGAGTATCGGATACGATCTTTATATGAAGCTGCTGTCAGAGGCTGTCAGCGAGGAAAAGGGCGAGATCGCTCCAAAGAAGACAGAATGCTCGGTGGAAATGCAGGTGGATGCCTACATTCCCGAAAGCTATATCTCCAACCCCAATCAGCGGATAGATGCCTATAAAAAAATCTCGCTGATCGAAAATGCCGAGGATCTTTCCGATGTATACGACGAGCTTCAGGATCGCTACGGCGATCCGCCCGTCCCTGTTTTGAACATCCTCACCGTTTCACATCTGCGCGCTATGGGTGCGTCCAATGGAATCAGCAAGATCGTTTCTAAGGGCACGAGCCTGCTGTTTTATCCTGAAGAGCCTTCGGCAATCAAAATGACAAAGCTGGCGGCAGGATATAACGGAAGGGTAATGGTTACCCTCTCCGGTGTTCCGTACTTTTCCTTGCGAATGGGCAATGCTTCTCCTTCAAAAATGGCAACAGAATGTGTGGCGCTTTTGGATGCCTATTCGAAGATCGAAATTTGATCCTTTTAGGATCTTTGAAAGGAATTTTAAAAATGAGAAACAAACTTCTTCAAATCGTTGCGATGGTTTTGGCTATTAGTGCCTTAATTTGCTTCCTTCCGGGATGTTCCTCTGAAAAAACAAAGGCGGTGATGGAGCTTGACGGTGTGACCATCGGAGCAGATATCTACCGCTATTGGCTTTCCACATTTAAGTACTATTTCGATACCAATTATGAGGATATCGAAGATACGGTGGAATGCTGGAACAGAGAAATGGATGACGGTCTCACTATCGGAGAGTATGTGGAAGAATACACTTTGCAGTATGCTAAAAGCGTTCTTTGCGCTTTGAAGCTATATAAGCAGTACAAGCTCAAGCTCCCCGACAGCGTGATTGACAGCATCGGTGATCAACTGGATGAGCTGATCAAGTATCAGTACGGTGACAGTAAATCGGCATTCAACAGTGCTTTGATGTCTACCTATGGGATCGATGTCAAGGGACTTCGCAGAGCCTTTATTATGGAAGCGAAGGTAGATATGGTTGAAAGCTATCTCTACGGTACCGGAGGCAAGGAGGCTCCTACCGACAGCGAACGAGATGCCTTTTTTAAGGCCAACTACATTCGTGTGAACGTGATCATGATCAACACGTCCTACGAGCTGGTGCTCAATGATGAGGGAATGCCAATTTATGATGAAAACAAGCAGCCGATCATCAAGGAGTATAATGAACAGGAGATCGCAGAGAAGAAGGCCAAGGCGGACGAAGCCCAAAAGAAAGCCGAAAACGGTGAGGACTTTTCGGCACTTGTCAAGGAGTACACTGAGCTGAATATAGATGATCGCCCCAATGGCTTTTATATCTGCAACAAGGATTATGAGGATCTGGTGATGAGCGGATATGATTCCAAGTCACTATCTGCCGTTCTTGATCTGAAGGAGGGCGGCGTTTACCGTCATGAGGATGAGGAAAGCGTAGTGATCGTAAAGCGGCTGGCCTTGCTTGAAAAGGCCTATTCTTCAAAAGATGACAAGGATCAGTTCGATACCTTGGATACCCATTTGATCACCGAGAAATACAATACGCTTTTATCGTCTATGTGGGATGATATTGAGATTGACGAGTATGTGTATACTTTAAAAACGGTAAATGTGAAAAAAGGGTTCATTTAATTCGGAAAAAATTTCGTTTTTTTTCAAAAAACACTTGAAATTCCGCTGTTTTTGTGGTATAGTATTAACGGAATAAGATGTAACAGAAGGGCAGTTTTCAAAGACTGCTCTTCCTTGTTGTATAAGAGAATTTTGCTGAGAAAGGATCGACCATGGCGAAAGGAAACGGAAGCATTGCGGGATTTGTCCTGCATGAGATCACCCCTGCAGTAACAGCTTTAGGCTACGACATCTGGGATGTGGAGTATGTGAAGGAAGGAAGCGAGTGGTATTTACGTATTACCGTGGATTCCGAAAACGGCATTGATATTGATGACTGTGAAAAGGCATACCGTGTGATCGACGAAATCGTGGATCGGATTGATCCCGTAGAGGGGAGTTATCATTTAGAGGTATCCTCACCCGGATTGGAGAGAGATCTGAGAACGGTTGAGCATTTTGAGTGGGCGATCGGGCAAACGGTGGTGTTGAAGCTTTTTGCCGCACTGAATGGAAAAAAGGAGCTGGTTGTTCCTTTGATCGCAGTGGATGAAAAGGGAAATTTGACCGTATTGCTGGACGAGGAAGAGGTGCGTATTGAGCGTCAAAAGATTTCAAGAGCACATCTTTATTTTGATTTTGATAGCATAAACGAAGAAGAATGATCACCGAGAGGATCTGAATATATAAACAGAAAGGAACTTTGGATAATGAACAGCGAATTTATTTCCGCTCTTGAAGAACTTGAAAGAGTAAAGGGTATTCCCAAGGAATACATGATTGAGAAGGTTGAAGCAGCCTTGATCAGCGCATTTAAAAAGGAAGTTGGCGGAAACAATGTGAGAGTGACCATCGATCAGGTCAAGGGAGATGTAAAGGTTTACCGTCAGATGCTGATCGTTGCTACTGTAGAGGATGATGTTACGGAGATCACCCTTGAAGAAGCGAAGAAGTTTTCGCGCCGTCATTTGTCGGTAGGCGATTCTGTTGATATCGAATTAAAGACCAAGAATTTTGGAAGAATTTCTGCTCAGATTGCCAAGCAGGTGATTATTCAAGGTATCAGAGAGGCCGAAAGAGGCATCATGATCCAGCAGTACGAAAACAAAAAAGAGGATATCATTACCGCTACTGTTCAAAAGATCGATCCACAAAGCGGAAATGTTTTGGTGGATACGGGAACCAGCTATGCTACTCTCTTGAAGAAGGAAATGCTTCACAGTGACAACTTCAATGTGGGCGATCATATCAAGGTGTTCGTTACCGAGGTGCGCAAGAAGGACGATACCGCAAAGGGTCCTCTGGTGACTCTGAGCCGTATACATCCTCACTTTGTTAAGCGTCTCTTTGAAAGGGAGATTCCCGAGATCGCAGACGGAGCGGTGATTATTCAAGGCATCACAAGAGAAGCGGGCTACCGTACCAAGATCGCTGTGATGAGCAGGGAAGAGGGCGTTGATCCCATTGGTTCTTGTATCGGTGCAAAGGGCATGCGTATCAACAACATCATGGCAGAGTTGGGTAGCGAAAAGATCGATGTGATCAAGTATAGTGAGGATCCTGCCGAGTATATCAGAGCTGCCCTTTCTCCTGCAACGGTGGAGGAAGTGATCATCGACGGCGAAAGAAGCTGTCGCGTGGTTGTAGCACCCGAGCAGCTTTCTCTTGCCATCGGCAGAGAGGGTCAGAATGCACGGCTTGCTGCCAAGCTGACCGGTTTTAAGATCGATATCAAAACCGACAGAAACTGAGGCGCAAGATGAATTGACGTTTGAATTTCGTCGGAAGGAGGAAGAACGATGGCGGTAGGCGTAAAAATTAAAAAGGCTCCCGAGCGTAAATGCGTCGGATGCTCAAACTGCTTTCCCAAAAAAGAGTTGATCAGAGTGGTCCGAGATAGTGAAGGATCTGTTTCTTTGGATTTTACCGGAAAAAAAGCGGGAAGAGGAGCATATTTATGTAAGAACCTGTCTTGCTTTAAGAAGGCTCAGAAGGCAAAACGCTTTGAGAGCAATTTGGAATGCACGATTCCCGAGGAAGTGTACGAGGCGCTGTCGTTGGAGCTGGCGGCAAATGAATCAAAGTAAGATCTGCGGAATGCTTGGACTCTGCAGGAAAGCGGGAAAGCTGATTGCGGGCACCGATCTGGTTGTAGAAGCGATCCGATCAAAAAAAAGCATGGTGAAATTGGTATTGCTTTCTGCGGATGCCTCAGATAATACAGTCAAAAAAGTACGAAATTGCTGTGTGCACCATGAAAAGAAGCTTTGTGTTTTAAAACAAGACGGAGAGTTGCTGGCAAAGACCATCGGAAAAACAGGTGTGATCTCTGCGTGTGCGATCGTGGATGAAGGACTTGCAAAAGCGCTAATGGCTTTACTTTCGACGAATAATGAATTAGAGGAACAGCGGGAGGAGAATGGATGATGAACACGAAATATAAGATGAATGGACTTGCCAAGGATTTTGGTATTAAGACAAAGGATTTTGCAGTTTATGCCGAGAAGGCAGGATTAAAAGGAAAGAGCAACATGGCGGCGCTAACCTCTGAGGAATTTGATGCGCTGATGACCGTATTGACCGGTGAATTTCAGATCACCGATATGGCGGACTATCTTCAGAGACAAAGCTATATTAAGGTCGTTGAAGAAGTACCTGCTCCTGTGAAGGCAGAAGAGCCGAAGACCAAGGAAGAGCCCAAGAAGGAAGACAAGACTGTAGAAACGACAAAAAAGAAGGAAGAGCAGAAGCAGGATCAAGGCAACAAGACTCCCGAACCTCCCGCAAAGAAGACGGAGAAGACCGTGCCTCCCGTCCAGCCTGCCAAGAGCAAGGAAGAGCTCGCAGCAGAAAAGCAGGCACGTTTCAAGGATGCTTTGCAGAAGCAGATGGAGCTGCAGGCTCAAAAGCAGGCAAAGCAGGCTCAGAAGCAGCAGGAGCAGCAGAAAAAGCAACAGCAGCAGACTCAGCAGCAAAAAACTGTTGCCCCCGTAGCAAAGGAGCCTATGACCACCGTGACCACACTGGAGGAAAAGTCCTCCAGAGTAGCGGGTACCAGAGTGGTGGATACCAGAAGTGCAGGCCATGTGGATCTCTCTAAGTATGATGAAAAGCTTGAAGGACTTGTTGATACCAATTCCAAGCAGTATGCAGGCGGAACACAGAAATTAAAGAAGCAGAACAACCGCCAGGATGGAAAGGGAAGCAAGAAAAACCAACAGAATCCCGGCCTTGACCGCTTCCGTAATCAGCAGCAGAAGGCCAAGGAAGCTCCTAAAAAGCAGCTTGAGATCACTATTCCCGATGAGATTACCGTAAACGATCTGGCTCAGAAGCTGAAGAGAAGCGCTCCTGAGGTGGTAAAGAAGCTGATGATGATGGGGATGATGGTAGGTGTGACAGCAACCATCGACTACGACACAGCCTACCTTGTAGCCGACGAATTCGGCGCGAAGGTGAACAAAGAGGTTGTTTTGACCATTGAGGATAAGCTTTTTGATGAAGCGGAGGATCAGGAAGAGAATCTGCAAGAGCGTCCTCCCGTCGTGTGCGTAATGGGCCACGTTGACCATGGTAAGACTTCTTTGCTGGACGCCATCAGACACACCCGTGTAACCGCCGGTGAGGCAGGTGGTATTACCCAGCATATCGGCGCATACCGTGTGCAGATCGACGGCAAGGACTTGACCTTCCTTGACACTCCCGGACACGAAGCGTTTACCGCAATGCGTGCAAGAGGTGCAAAGTCCACCGATATTGCAATCCTCGTTGTTGCGGCAGACGACGGTATCATGCCTCAGACCGTGGAGGCGATCAACCATGCGCGCGCTGCAAACATTGACATAATTGTTGCCATCAACAAGATGGATAAGCCGCACGCTAATCCCGATCAGGTCATGCAGGGACTGACTCAGCACAACCTCGTTCCCGAAGCATGGGGCGGCGACGTGATCTGCGTACCCGTTTCGGCTCTGACCGGTATGGGCATTGACGAGCTTCTTGAAAACGTTCTCCTCGTTGCCGAAATGAAGCAGCTCAAGGCAAACCCCGCAAGAAGAGCATCCGGTCTGGTTATCGAGGCAAAGCTGGATAGAGGCAGAGGTCCCGTTGCAACCCTTCTTGTGCAGAACGGCACGCTCCACAGTGGTGACATTGTGATCGCCGGTACTGCGGTTGGACGCGTTCGTGCTATGACTGACGAGCGCGGCAAGCAGATGAAGACTGCTGGTCCCTCCGTTCCCGTTGAGATCATCGGTCTTGCTGAGGTACCTATGGCAGGCGATGAGTTCAATGCCGTTGAAGACGAAAGAATGGCAAGAGAGCTTGCAGAGCAGAGAAAGACCAAAATCAAGGAGGATCAGTACAAGTCCTCAACCAAGGTATCCCTTGACGATCTGTTTAACCAGATCTCCGCAGGCGCAAAGGAGCTCAATGTCATTGTGAAGGCGGATGTTGGCGGCTCTGCTGAAGCGGTGAAGGCAAGCCTTGAAAAACTTTCCGGTGAGGAAGTAAAGGTGAGAGTCATCCACTCTGCGGTGG
>JAGBIB010000105.1 GCA_017935195.1 Clostridia bacterium | reverse complement strand
TGAGGATGCGAGATACCGGCAGGACAGCGGGAGGAGCACACACCGCACATTACGCAGTCAAAGGATTCCTCAGCGCACTTTTCGTATTCGCCTCTCTGAGCGTAAGCGATATACTGCATAACGTTGAGCTCCTGAGTACAGCTCTTGGTGCAGGCATTACAGCCGATGCAGGCGTAGATCTCGGGATAGAGCTGCATCATCACCTGCTCGGTGGGCTTCACGGTCTCGATGTCGTATACCTGCTTTACCAGAGGGAAGAAAGGCAGGGTTGCGATGTACATTCCCTCTTCAACCTTGGTCTGGCAGGCAAGGCATGCCTTCAATTCCTGCTGACCCTTGATGCGGTAAATGGTTGCGCAGGCACCGCAGAAGCCGTTACGGCATCCGCAGCCTCTTACCAGCTGATATCCGGCATATTCCATTGCGCTCATAATGGTCAGGTTTCCGGGAACCTGATACTTCTTGCCGAACAGAAAAATATTTACCATGTTTTCCATTGTTCTCTTCTCCTTCTCATCAATACTCGCTGGGCAGCTCGTCAAGCTCGTCGCAACGGAAAACGGGTCCGTCCTTGCAAACGTACTTCGCGCCCACGTTGCATCTGCCGCACTTGCCCACGCCGCACTTCATACGAAGCTCCAGGGTGGTATACACCTGAGTCTTGTCAAAGCCCAAGGACTTTAAGCCCTCAAGAGTAAACTTGATCATGATGGGAGGTCCGCAAAGAACGGCAACCTTATCGGTGTCAAAGTTCAGCTCCTTGACGTAATTGGGAACGAATCCCACGTGTCCGTCCCATCCCTCCTGCTCGCGGTCGATGGTCAGGTAGACATTCACGTTCTCGTCTCTGGTCCATTCCTCGATGATCTCCTTGTAGTCCAGCAGATCGTCCTTGCTTCTGGAACCGTAAACGATGTCGATCTTACCGTAGCGATCACGGTAGTGACGGCAGTAGTTGATGACCGAACGAAGAGGTGCAAGGCCTACACCGCCGGCAACGAACAGCAGGTTCTTGCCTGCAAAAACGTCGTCCACGGGGAAGGGATTGCCGTAGGGGCCTCTGATGGTGATCTGCTGACCTGCCTCAGCCTGATGGAGCCACTCGGTAACGCATCCGCACTTCTTGATGGAGAATTCCATAAATTCGGTGTTGGTGGGGGAGGAGGTGATGGAGAACATCGCCTCGCCCACGCCGGGGATGGACAGCATTGCGCACTGACCGGGTCTGTGGTCAAACGCCTTCTTGCCGTCGGGGGTCACCACTCTGAAGGTCTTGATATCGGGAGTATCGATACGCACGTCGGTGATCACCCCGATGTGAGGGATCAACGCTTCTCTGTTCTCACTCATCTTTCTTACCTCCTACTGTCTTCATTACCTTCACGATATTCATGGAGATGGGGCATTTTGCCAGGCATCTGCCGCATCCCACGCATCCAAAGATTCCCTCGTTGTTCTCGGGATAGTATACCAGCTTGTGCATAAAGCGCTGACGGAAACGCTCAAGCTGGGAATTTCTGTTGTTGCCGTGTGCCATTCTGGTGAACTCCGAATACATACAGGAGTCCCAGCAACGATAACGGATCACCTCTCTGCCGGTGTTGAAGTCCTTGATATCGTAGCACTGGCAGGTGGGGCATACGAAGGTGCAGGTGCCGCATCCAAGGCAGGAGCGGGACAGCTCTGCCCATGCGGGATCGTTAAAGAGCTCGGCAGTCTTGCCGCCGCCGAACTTGTCGGTGTCAAGATCTGCAAGGGGCAGCTTTTCAAGGATCGCCGCCGTCTTTGCCTTCTGCGCTTCAACAGCCTCCTCGGTGCATTCCTCGGTCAGTCCCTCAAGGGATGCCATCAGCTTTTCGCCCTTCTCGGTGTTTGCCTTGAAGAAGAATCCCTCTTCGGTCTTCCACGCGGTCACGTCGCCTGCGGGATTGGTGGCGTCGATGCCGAAGGCAGAGCAGAAGCAGGTCTCGGTGGGCTTGGAGCAAGCCAGCGAAACGATCACGCCCTTCTCTCTTCTGGAAGCGTAGTAGCTGTCGCGGGGATCCACCAAGAACACTCTGTCAAGAATGTCAAAGCTTCTCACGTCGCAGGCTCTCACGCCGAACACCACGAAGTCTTCCTTCTCGTCTCTGATATCGGTCAGCTCGATGGTCTTGCCCTGGGTCTTGAACTTCATCAGATCCTCGCTCTGAGGGAAGAAGAAGTCCTTGGGGCTCTTGGCGGTGTTGAGCGCATTGCTCATCACGGTGCCTTCTGCCCACTTTTTATACTGAGCAGTGCCCTTTTCATCATCTACGGGCAGGTAAAGTGCCGCATTTTCAGCGATTGCGGCAAACAGCTTGTCAAGATTTGCAGCAGTACACTTACGCATTCTTGTCACCCCTTTCAAACACGTCGCAGGGCTCCACGTCCTCGGTGGTGTAGTTCACCAGAGGTGCTCTTGAGCCGACCTCTGCACCCGCCTGGTATTCACCGTAGTGGGTGTTGATATCCTTGATGAACTTTCTGTTGAGCAGGTGCAGGGGGATGTCCTGAGGACATACTCTGGAGCATTCGCCGCAGTCGGTGCATCTGCCTGCCACGTGGAAGGCACGGATGATATGGAACATCTTCTCTTCAAAGGTACCCATAGGTGCCTTGGTCTCAGCGCCCGAAACGGGGTTGTTGAAGACGCACTTTTCGCAGGTGCAGGCAGGGCAAACGTCTCTGCAGGCGTTGCAACGGATGCACTTGGAAAGCTCATTCTGCCAGAAGGCAAAGCGCTCGTCGGGAGTCATTGCCTCAAGCTCTGCCACCTGATCAAAGCGTCCGCTTTCAAGCACGTCCCCTTCTTCGCCGATAAGCTCGTCGTAAGCAACGTGCTTTTTGCTCTTGCAGTTGATGCATCTTTCAGCCAGCGCCTCAGCATAGGGAACGACCACGGGTGCATCGTTATAAAGGGTGGTCACGGCAAGACCCTCTTCGGTGCTTTCGATGGCGATGATACCTTCACCCGCCGCCGCCTTCACCTTGGAAACGTCAGCCATACCCTCGCAGGGGATGCCCACGGCGTATACCTTTTCTCTGTCAAAGCGATGCTCGGTGAGCAGCTGGTTGAAGCTGTAAGTATCGCAGGGCTTTAAGAAGACCAGGATCTTGCCCTCGATCTTTCTGGTGGAAGCCACCAGATATTTGGAGAAGTTTGCGCCGCAGAAATCACCCCAAACAAATTCCTTTTCAAGCTCTTCGGTGGTGGTGAACAGGGCGGGGGTCACGTCGTAGACGAATTCGCCCTTTTTCCAGCCGTATACTGCCGAAACGACCCCTTCGTTTAAGAGAGAAGCTGCTTTTTCAATAAGCACTTCACGAGTTATCTTTTGCATCGCAGATCCTCCAATCTCTTGTTTTCGCCAAGAGCTGCAACCTTCTCGGCAAAGTCGTTCATGGTTGCGGCAAACTTTGCACCTTCAGCCGCAGAGACCCACTCCACGCGGGTTCTCTCCTTCTCGATGCCCAGATAATCAAGCATGGAGAAGAGCATTGCCATACGGCGGCGGGTAAAGTAGTTACCCGAGGTATAATGGCAGTCACCGGGGTGACAGCCGCAGATGATCACGCCGTCCGCACCTCTCTGGAAGGCACGCAGGATAAACATGGGGTTTACTCTGCAGGAGCAGGGTACGCGGATGATCTTGACGTCGGCAGGATACGCCAGACGGTTGTTACCGGCAAGGTCTGCACCGGCATAGGAGCACCAGTTGCAGCAGAATGCCACGATCAAAGGCTTTTTTTCATTTACTTGCATATTGCATCCACCTCCGCAATAATTTGCGCGCTTGCAAAGCCGCGAAGATCCATTGCGCCCGAAGGACAAGCAACGGTACAAGCACCGCATCCCTGGCAAACTGCAGGGTTGACCTGTGCTACGCGGCGCATAAGGGTCGTTCTGTCGGGCATACGGAATTCCTTGTCAACGTAAGTGATGGCACCGTAAGGACATACTCTCTCACAAGAGGAGCATCCGTTACACATCTGCTCGTTGGGACTTGCGATACAGGGGTTACCCGTCAGCTTGTCCTTTGCCAGCAGACCGATGACCTTGGAAGCCGCCGCACCCGCCTGAGAAACGGTCTCGGGAATATCCTTGGGACCCTGGCAGGCACCGGAAAGGAAGACACCTGCGGTGGGGCTCTCCACGGGACGAAGCTTGGGATGTGCTTCGGTGAAGAAGTCGTTGGTATCCATACTTGCAGTCAGCATAGTTGCCAGAGGACGGGCAGACTTATCGGGCTCGATGGCAGCGGCAAGCACCACCAGATCGGCGTCGATATGCACTTGCTTATTCATAATCAGGTCAGACGCCTGAACCTTCAGCTTGTTGCCCTCGGGAGTGACCTTACCGACCATACCCTTGATGTAGTGTACGCCGTATTCCTCTACCGCACGGCGATAGAATTCGTCGAAGTTCTTACCGGGGGTTCTCACGTCGATATAGAAGACGTATACCTCGGTGTCGGGATATTTGTCACGCACCAGCATTGCGTGCTTTGCGGTGTACATACAGCAGATCTTGGAGCAATACTCCTTGCCCTTCTCTGCGCAGTTTTCGCAACGGGAGCCCACGCACTGTACAAAGACAATGGTGTGAGGATGCTCTAAGTCAGAGGGACGCAGGAGCTTGCCTGCGGTGGGGCCTGCGGCGTTGGTCAGTCTCTCAAATTCCAAAGAGGTGATCACGTCCTTGGACTGGCTGTAGGCATATTCCTCGAACTTGTCCATGCTGATGGGGTTAAAGCCGGTGGCAACAACGATTGCACCGTACTTTTCTTCAATGATCTGATCCTGCTGCTTGTAGTCGATGGCACCTGCAGTGCAGACCTTGGAGCAGACGCCGCACTTGCCGGTCTTGAGCATGGTGCAGTAGTTGGGATCGATGGTTGCAACCTTGGGCACAGCCTGTGCAAAAGGAATGTAGATGGCACGGCGGTTGTCCATACCAAGGTTAAACTCGTTGGGCACCTTCTTCTGAGGGCACTTCTCGGTGCAGGCACCGCAACCGGTACATACGTCCTCGTTGACGTAACGTGCCTTCTTCTTGATCTTAACGTCGAAATTGCCCACGAAGCCCTTCACTTCCTCTACTTCGCTATAGGAGAAGATGCGGATCTTTTCGTTCTGAGCCACGTCCACCATCTTGGGCGTGAGGATACAAGCCGCACAGTCAAGGGTGGGGAAGGTCTTGTCAAGCTGAGCCATCTTGCCGCCGATGGTGGGCTTCTTTTCCACGATGTCCACGGGGAAGCCTGCGTCGGCAATGTCAAGAGCGGTCTGGATGCCGGCAATACCGCCGCCGATGACCAGAGCTCTCTTGGTAACGGGCGACTCACCGGGGGTCAGGGGCGCATTGAGGTTGACCTTTGCAACGGCAGCCTTGCCCAGAATGATCGCCTTCTCGGTACCGGTGGGAACGTCCTTATGTACCCAGGAGCACTGCTCACGGATGTTTGCGATCTCCACCATGTAGGGGTTGAGTCCCGCAGCGGCAGCCGTCTTGCGGAAGGTTGCCTCGTGCATACGGGGGGAGCAGGAGCAGACGACGATACCGGTGAGCTTATGCTCCTTGATGGCATCCTTGATGATCTGCTGTCCTGCCTGAGAACACATATACTGATAGTTGGTGGAGAATACAACGCCCGGCTCCAGCTTCAATGCTTCCGAAACCGCTTGCACGTCTACCGTGCCTGCAATATTGCTTCCGCACCAACATACGAATACGCCAATTCTTTGCATTTTGCATTTTCCTCCTTACTTCGTATACTTTCTGAATGCGCTGACGATGGCCTGCTGAGGAAGATCCTCGTCAAGCTTTCCGGGAACGTCGTCGGGCTTCAGGTGGTTTGCACCCTGACGGCGGGTCGCCACCAGACGCACTGCCTCTACCAGCTTTGCGGGCTCTACCCCTCTGGGGCATCTTTCAACGCAGGCAAAGCAGGTCAGACATTTATAAAGAGAATCGGAATTCAGCAGGGGCTCGATGTTGCCCTCCTCCACCATCACCACGAACTGGTGAGGATGGTATTCCATCTCGTCGTAAGCGGGGCAGGTGGCAGAGCACTTGCCGCAACGCATACATTTCTTGGGGTTCACGCCGCTGATGCGCAGCAATTCTTCCTTTAAGTTATTATTACCGTGGCTCATTTGCATTCCTCCTTCACGCCCAGCGCCTGCGCCAGCAACTCGGTAAAGTATACCACGGGCAGATCGCTTCCGTTCTTTTCAAGATTGTATTTGCAAAGAGGACAAGCGGTGACCATTCTCTCCGCACCAAAGGAGCGGGCGTTGGAGGTGATCTTCTTGCTCTTGCTTTCGGCAAGAGCGGGATCCTCCATCACCACGTATCCGCCGCAGCACTCGTTTCTCTGGTTGTAGATCACCGGCTCGCCGCCAAGGGCTCTGATCAGATCCTCAATGATGGTGGGGTTTTCGGGATCGTCCATCTGCATCACCTTACCGGGGCGCAGAAGCAGGCATCCGTAGTATGCGGCGATCTTTTCACCGTTTAAGGGATTGACCACCTTTTCCTTCACCTTGTCAAAGCCGACCACGTCGCGGATCAGCTCAAGGAAGTGATAGACCTCGGTAGATCCGTCGTAACCGCCGTCCTCGCCCATATAGCGATTGACCTTGTCGGCAAATTCCTTGTCGTTTTGCATGGCGCTGTTGGTCTGCTTGACCACGTTGTGGCAGGCAGAGCAAACGGTTACCAGCGCCTGATCCTTGTCCTTTGCCGCCTTCAGCACACGCACCGAAGAAAGCTTCGTAGCAACCTCGTCCTTTGCGGTGGTAAACACACCTCCGCAGCACTGCCAATTTTCAATTTCTTCAAGGGTGATCCCCAGCACCTCGGCAGATTTTCTGGCGTAAAGATCCAGATCCTTTGCCTTGGTCTTCAGGGTACACCCCGGGAAGTAGCTAACCTTCATTTTCCTTCCTCCTTAAACCATTTCTTCGGGTTGGCATACCTCGTCAAGCTCTCTGCGGTCGGGAGTTCAAGCTCCGCGCAGGCTTCTTTAACGAAATGTTTTCCCAAAACGCCTTTTTGGCGGTTTTTGCGGCATTTTCACAGCCGATATAGGGGGTGAGCGCGATAGCCTGCATCAAAGAGCCGCAAAGGCTACCGTGCATCGTTTTCTCGTGTTTCTTGATACCCGCACCGATAGTGAAGCCATCACGGCTTCTTTCGGTCTGCGCACCCACAGCTTTTTTCAGAGCCCTTCCCTTGCGCCTCGAATCGCGTTCCTGCGACATTCCATAGGCCGCAATACCTCCTTTCGGAAAGCTCACGTATCCCGGACGGCGCGGGTTTTAAGGGTCTGTTTCCCCGAGCACACCGCAAGGCGCACTCGGGGAACTGCGTAGAATTACAGAGTAATGTTGTTGATGATGCCCTTCAGGCAGTCAGCACTTGCTCTGAGCTGCTGAACCTCCAGGTCGTTCAGGGGCAGTAGCACCTTGCTGTGTGCGCCGTCGTGACCGACCACGTTCACCAAAGACAGACATACATCGTCGATGCCGTATTCACCGTGCAGCATGGTGGAAACGGTCATAGTGGTGTCGATACCGCTGAGCAGTCTCTTGCAGATGTGGCAAACAGAGATAGAAACAGCATAGAAGGTCGCACCCTTGCGGCTGATGATTCTGCCGCCCGACTTCTTTACGTACTCCTCAACCTCCTGGAAGTTCAGGTCGGGATAGATCTTATCGTTCTTCTGAACGGCCTTGCCGTATTCCTGAATCGGAATGTTGGAGATGTTGGCAAGAGACCAGGGAACCATGCAGGAGTCACCGTGCTCACCCAGAACGTAAGCGTGTACGTTTTGCTGGTTGATGTTGTAGTATTCGGACAGTCTGAAACGGAGTCTTGAGGTATCGAGAATGGTACCCGAACCGATGATTCTCTCCTCGGGCAGACCGGAATACTTGCAGAAGGTGTAGGTCAGGATGTCAACGGGGTTGCTCACCAGCAGATAGATGGCATCGGGAGCGTACTTGGTGATCTCGGGAATGATGCTCTTTAAGATGTTGACGTTGGTCTGAGCCAGATCCAGTCTGGACTGACCGGGCTTTCTTGCAACACCCGAGGTGATGATGACGATATTGGAGTTTGCAGCGTCTGCGTAGCTGCCTGCATACAGAGAGCAAGCATTGGTAAAGGGAGTGCCCTGACGGATATCCAGCGCTTCGCCCATTGCCTTTTCGTTATTGATGTCGATCATAACGATCTCGGAGGCAAGACCCATAACGGTCAGCGTGTACGCGATGGTGGAACCGACGCTACCGGTTCCGATGATGGTAATTTTGTTCATATTCGTCTCCTTTTTTTCGCATAATGCGTTCTGCTTTTTTGTGATCCGTCCGCCGCTTCCGCCACGGGTGCGCTCCCTTTTTTCGTCGTTCTTCGCACCGCACAGAATTTTCGACAGTCACATACACTATACATTATATCACTTTTTTCAAAAAAGTCAACCGATAATCTTTACTGATAGGAGCTATATTTTATATTTAAATAAAAAAATTTCATTTTTTCTCACCCTCTTCGCCCTCTCTTTTCCCGCAAAGGCTCCCCCGCCCTTTTTTGTCGGGAAATTACATCAAAAAGACTTCCCCCGACGGCAAGATCAGGGGAAGCCGGATCAAGGCAAAAGAGTTCGGGCATCAGCGATCAAAGCACCGACACTGCCCTGCCCAAAGCAAAGGAATAAAGCAGTACCTCATCCACCTTTTTTGAAAGCAGTCCCTCCACCGCAGAGCGATACCGAAGCAGCTGACTGCCGTGGCGCAAGCGCAAAAGCTCCTCGCACGCCCCTTCGTTTTCAAGAGCCTGCCTGCCGAAGCGGTCGGTCTTATAGTCAAAGAGTACCACCCTGCCCTGCTCGTCCTCAAAGAAGCAGTCGATCACGCCCTGCACGATCACCGTTTCCTCTCCGTACGCCTTCTTTTTTTCAGGGTCATCGGTCAGGGTATGCGCAGGCACCTCATACATAAAGCGCTGCTCTCTGAAGATCCGTCTCGCCCTCTTCATGCGCTTATAAAGGCCTGATTCAAAAAAGGCAGAGATCACCTTCTTTTCCACAAGAAGTGCGCTTTTTTCATCCAAGAAGCCAAGAGCTTTCAAGCGTTCCAGCTCGGCATCCACACCGTCTTTTTCCACCTTCTCAAAGTCGCAGAACTGCATGAATGCGTGGGTTGCTGTGCCGATGGCGGTGGCAGAGGGACGCATTTTTTCGTTTGCGTAAAAGGCGGGCACGGGCGGCTCCTGTGCCAGCTCCTTTAAAAGCAGGCGCCTTCCTCTGTCGTCAAGCACCCCTTGCTCAAGGGTAGATGCCGCCAGCTTTGCGGGCAGATCCACCGATGCACCGTGAGGATAGACAAACGCCAATCTTTTTTCAAAGCTCTGCTTTAGCGCTGCTCTTTCGGCTTCCACATTCGTTTCTCCCTCACGTTCTTCATCGGACAGGTTTTTCTGCCGATCCTCCTCTTTCTGTTTTTGCTCTTCAACCGTGGGAAAAAGGTCAATATAGATCCTGCACACATCCCCTCTTCCGTGGAGCGCCATCAGCAAAAAACTGAGGTAGCAGGGGGTATTGAGATAAAGCAGATGCTCTCTTTTCAGCGGCAAAAAGGATTCACCGATATTATCGACAAGTGACATCAGATCTTTTGATGCCTTGCCGCTGATATAAAGCGCTCGCTCGGCTCTGGTCATGGCCACATACAAAAGACGCAGCTCCTCGTTGAGTCCTTTTTCCACAGTATTGCTCATCACACTGTGATAAAAGGCGCTTTTGCTGGACAAGACACCGTTTTCCTTTTCAAAAAGCAGAAAACCGGGACCGTATTTGCGGTCAAAAGGCACGCCTCGTCCCTTCAAGGTAAGGGCGTTCCCGCATCCGTAAAGCCAGCAAACGGGAGACTGCAGACCCTTTGAGCCGTGGAAGGTCATCAGCCTGATCTTGCCTTCCACCTTTTTGGGCGGCTCGGAAGCACTGCCCTTTTTGTTTTCCATCTGTGCAATCCGCTCAAGGAAGGCAGAAATCTCCCCTGCCCCCGATCGGACGCAAGAACGCGCAATGCCGTAAAAGGCAAGAAGATTTGAGGAGATCTCCTCTCCCCGATCGCTTTCCTCCTCCACGCCCAGCAGAGGGGCAAGAGCAAGTCGATCAAGAAGCCACCACACCATTTCGTCCGCCGTCTGCTCTCTCGCCATTTCCCGACAGCGCTCCAAAAAGGCAAGCGCCAAGGTCACCTTCTGCTCTTGCGTCTCTTTCACATATGCCTTCAAGGCGCTGTAAAAGCTACCTTTTCCGGCCTTTCTGATCTCAAACAGCTCCTCAAGCGTGAATCCGAAGGCAGGACTTTTCAAAGCGGCAACCAGCGAAATATCGGAGGTAGGATTGTCAATGGCCCCAAGAAGAGCCTTCATCAACAGGATCTCGGGGGTCTTGAAAAAGGTGGCTCCCCGCTCGGTCTCCACCTCCACACCCTCTCTTTCAAGGGCAGAAAGAAGGTCGACCAGCGGCTGGTTCCTGCTACGAACCAGAATCATGATATCCGAGGGCTTTTCACCCTTTCGGATCATCTCCGCAATGCATTTGGCAGTATAACTTGCCTCCTTATTTTCCGTCTCGGGTAAAAAGGTCTTGGAACCGGAAACAAGGCAAAGCTGAGGCAGAACGGGCAGAAGCTTTTCGTTGCCTGCCTGCAAATCGTCCTCTCTATAGTAGGTCATGTCGGTACAAAGGGAAAGCAGGGGCCCGCAGGTGGCGTTGACAAAGTGCAATACGCCGCTGTTACTGCGGTAGTTTTTGGTCAAAAAGAGCTTGCCCTGGGCTTCGTTTTTGTCGTGCATGGGGTAGGAATCTCTTTTGCGGCTGAAAATGTGAGGACAGGCACCTCGAAAGCCGTAGATGCTCTGCTTCACATCGCCCACAAGAAAACGGTTCCCCTTTGCAAGTGCGGTAAAGATCTTCTCCTGCAGATCGTTGACATCCTGAAATTCGTCGATATAAATTTCGTCAAACCCGGAAGAAAGCTCACGGGCATAGTCGCTGATACTGCCGTCCTCGTTATATAAAAGCTTTTCGGCAAGCAGAAGAATATCGGAAAACTCGATGACCCCCATCTTCTTTTTCCGCTGATCAAGCTCCTCGCTGTAAAGGGAAAGCAAGCGGTGATAGCAGGAAAGAATCTCTGCCGTTTGCAGCATCTGCTGCCCGTGAGACAAAAGATCAAAATCAAGGCGCATACTGCGTCTGCTCTTGATAAACTTTTTTGCCACCGTGCGCATCCGCATGAAATACTCTCTTTCGGGACACTTTTCACCGGGAGCAAGATTACGAAATTCGTAGCCCTCTGCTCTCCTGAGGGCGGCATCGGGGTCGATCGTCAGCAAATATCTGATCTCGCGAAGCAGCTCCGATTCCTCTTCAAGCTGTGCTTTCAGCTTGACGCTCTTTGCTTCACTTGAGATCAAAGTGGTGTACCGCTCGTAATCGAGAATGAAAAAGGATAGCTCGTTTGCGGTACGCTCTAAGCACGCCCTGCCGCTTTCGCTCTCCCCATAGCATTTTTCGCCATCGGAAAGAGCCAGCGCTTCTGCCTCCTTCAGACAGGAAAGACCTCCGGGATAAGAAAGGGTCTGTTCGTAAAAGCCGATCAGCGTTGTGGGCAGCTTGTCATCGGGATAGGCATTTAAAAGACCGTCGGTCAGCTGATCGAAAATCTGCTCGTTTTCTCCCCGCACTCTGCCCATCACCCGTCGCATCAGCCGCTCCTTTATGCGAGTAAGCTCGGCATCGTCGGCAATACGCACCGAAGCAGAGATCTCCAGACGCTGAAAATTATTTTTGATCAGATCCAGACAAAAGCTGTCAATGGTACCGATGTGAGCCAGAGGCAATTTTACAAGCTGATCCCGTAAAACAGACCGCTTACGCCCATCGGCATCCTGCTCCTCTCCCTTTGAAATGGCCAAAAGACGCTCGTTGATCATTTGGCCGATGCGCTCTCTCATCTCAGCGGCGGCGGCACGGGTAAAGGTGACCACCAGAAGCCTTGACAGATCCATGGGAGCCTTTTCATCGGTCAAGCCCAAAACGATACGCTGACAAAGGCAAGCGGTCTTTCCCGCTCCCGCAGAGGCGGAAACAAGCAGGTCTGTATTCCGCTTTTCAATGGCAACGATCTGTTCCTCGTTTGGTTTAAAAGCCATTTTTCATCCCTCCTTTCCCGTGTCTTCGTCCTCATCCATGCCGATATTGCGGCAGATAGGACGCATTTTACAGTATTTACAGCCTGTTTCTCCCTTGGATGCTCCCTCGGGAGTGGCACAGGCATCTCCCGCCTTCATCCGTCCGGCAATGCCCGAAAGGATATCGTCAAGGCCGTCAAGGGTGGCGTTTAAATCCTCTACCCCACTTCGTTCGTGATCCTTTTGGCTGAAGGCAAGCCCCGGTATTCCGAGCGCCTCCTTCATCTGCTCATCCTCGATAAGCCATCCGCTTCGTAAGATCCCCGCGGCAAGAGCGCTGCGGATCTCCTCCTTTTCCATCGCCTTTTCAAGGGAAAGGGAGGGTTTGCGCGCCATGTAGTACTGCACTCCCGCAGGCACGATCAAGTCGCCCTCCTTTGCCCCTGCCAGGGAAAGGAATTCGGGATCCCTGCAGTCGCGAAGGGCTCTTAAATAAAGCAAAAGCTGCAAATTGAAGCCCTTTTCAAGATCGGTACGACGAAAGACCATTTTGCCCGTTTTATAGTCCACTACCCTTACGTACACCTTGTCCTCGGTGCGATAGACGTCCACTCGGTCGGCAATGCCGTTGATGATCACCGGATGCTCACCGTCCGAATATAACGGCGGCAGAGAAAAGCTGTCCTTGGTCCTGCCCTCCTCAAAGGGCAGCTCGCAAAAGGTGGGCTTGAAGGCACTGCCTTCAAATTCATCGCGCAGATTTTCGGAAAAAATGACGGCAGCGTTTTTTACCCTTCTCAAAAGCTGTGCCATCACAGCCCCCTCGTCCTCATCCTCGCCCGTGAGATCTCTGCCGATCTGCTCGGTGATCTCCTTCACCCTCTTTTCGATCTGCTCGTCACTCAGCGATCCGAAGGAAACACCCTCCTTCTGCGCACCATTGATCAGATCCTCGAAAACGGTGTGGAAAATGGTGCCGATCTCATTGGCACCCGCCGTCTCGGTCACATCCTCCTTTAAGCGCAGAAGATATTTGCAGGTATAGGAAAAGGGACAGTTGATGAAGGTCTCAAGACGGCTTTTACTCACCTTCAGCGGCCCGTTTCCGTAAAGGGCATCCGTTCTTTCGGGCCTCAAGAATTCTGCCGTAGTGACCAGCGGTGCGTTAACCAAATTTGAAAGCAGAGAAGCGTTCTCCTCTTCAAAACATGCAAGCAAGACGCTGCTCTCTATGCTTCCGTCGTTCTTCAAGGCCTTTTCAAGGCAGATCGCTCTGCCGTAAAGCAGATCCTCCTCTTGCTCTTGACGGTCCTTGAACATTTCTTCCAGTCGCAAAAAGAGCTCGGAGGGTTTTGACGTTCTGCCCTTGCCATCCTTTTGATGGCAAAGGACGGTCAGCTTTTCATAAGGCAACGTCAGGGCAGCGTAGGCGGTATACTGCTCGTCAAAGACCGCTCTGTCGGCATCCTTTGAAAGATCCACACCCACTTTCGCCAGTGCCTCCAGCTCTCCATAGCCGAACATCACGGGAGATGCGGGAGGTGCGGGAAACACACCGTCGTTCATCCCTGCGATATAAAGGCAGCGCACATCACCGGGCTTCAAATTGAACGCATCGGAAAGAAGGACTCTGTCCTGTCCGCCGGGTATGCTCCCCAGCTCCCGACTGTCAAAAAGAGCACGCAGAGCAAGGGCAAACTGCTCGCAGGTAAGAGGCTCGTCTCCAAAGGAATAGCAAAGCTCGTCAAGAGCCGCACAGATCTCTTTAAAGGTGGCAAGATGCCATTGCGCCTGCTGTCCCTGCCCTTCGCCGATGGCTTTGGCTGCTTTCTCCTTTAAAGCAGTGGGAAGTCCCAATGTAAGGGCATATTCATAAAGTGCGGAGGCGAAGTCACACGCCCTTGTTCCCGAGGAAAGTCCCGCAAAAAGAGGCAAAAGCGGGGCGATCAGCTTGCTTCTCGTTTCATTGATCTGCAAAAGGCGCTCTGCCGTCTCTTCGTCCCGTTCCGTGGTGTGACCGTTTGGATTCATGGTGAAGGGACGGTCTGAAAACCAGCGCATCCCCTCAATATGCCACAGATTGGCATAGTCCTCCAAAAGGAAGCACTCTTCATCGGTAAGTCCGCAATAGCCACTCTTCAGATAGCTGCGCAAGTCCTCAAAGCGCCCTCTGCGGCAAAACAGATCCAGCGCTGTCAGAAGCACCCTTGCCCCTCCCCGACCGGATAAGCAGACAGGGGAAGACAAGGTATAGGGAATGCCGTTTGCCTCAAGCACACCCCTCAAAATGCCCTCGTACTCATCCATCGTGCGCACCACCACGGCATGGTCCTTAAACCGTCCCCCGCACTCGCTCACATCCTTTAAAACCCGTGCGGCGATCTGCTTGCACTCCTCATAAGGAGAGGCGCATCGCTCAAGAACGATATGCTCGGCACAGCCTTCAAAGGGGCGCTCCTCAAGAGCATACAAATTTCTTTCAAGATGGAGCAGGTCTTCAGCCTCTTTCAGGTAGGGATGATCGCACTCGGCAAGAGTCCTGTAGGGCATATTCAACCTGCGGGCAAGATCGACAAGGGCATTCTTGCAGTAATCGATCCTTTTGAGCATCCGGCGGTCATCCCGCTCTCTTTTTTGTAATGCGACCGTCAAAGGCGCACCCTGCAAAAGCACGCGGAAAAGAACCTCCAGCTCCTGCTTTGAAAAAGCTGAGGTGGCGTCAACAAAGACCTCCTTATCGGCAAAAAAGGGGTGCTTGTCAAGTAAAGCAAGCAGACGCTCCAGATCCCTTTCGGGATCGTCGTATTTTTCGGAAAGAAGGCGGTCGTATTCCATACCGATCAAGGCAAGATCGTGCAGCTTTTCCTTGAGCTTGGTCTTGCCCTGCAGGGGATCACCGTCCTCGCCTTTTGCAAGGTCGTAAAGGGTATTGAAGCTTACCCCCGCCCGACGGAGATTGACAAGTCCGCCGTGGATGGCCGACACCGTTGCATAGTCGGAAAGCTTGAGCGACGAAAAATTCCGCAGTCTGTCCTTCACACCGCAAAGAGCACGGTAGGCAATCAGCGTCTGCCCACCGATCCCCGCATAATTATAGCAAAGTCCGCCGTATTCCCGAAAGACTCGATTGCAAAGGCGCTTAAAGGACAGCACCTCCACTCTGAGCATCTCCTCTTTGTCGCAAAGGGCACAGATCTGCTGCTCGGCGGTAAGCGAAAAGCGCTCGGGCACCAGCAAAATCACCCTCGCCCCTTCTCTGCTTCTTTTGGCAATGGTCTCAAATATAAATCGGCTCTTGCCCCCTCCGGGACAGCCGTAAACGAATTGAAGCATGTGGATTCTCCCTTTTTTGATTTTGGGCGTTAAAGAGGTTTAAAATGACAAAAAACGCCCGAAAGTCTTGCTTTCTCGGGCGTTTTCACCGTTTAAACGTCGATCACGTTCATATAATTCCGCCCGTTTTCGGCGATGAAGCGCTTTCTTCCCTCAAGATCATCTCCAAGAAGGGTCTCGAAGATCTGCGCTGTTGCGGCAGCATCAGAGGGTGAAACGCGAATAAGACGCCTTGTGGCAGGGTTCATGGTGGTCTTGGACATCATTTCCGCATCGTTTTCGCCAAGACCCTTGGAGCGCTGAAGAGTGTATTTCTTTCCCTCAAGAGAGGCAAGGATCTCTGCCTTCTCCTTTTCGTTATAGGCAAAATAGGTATCGTCCTTCACGGTGATCTCATAAAGAGGCGTTTCGGCAATATACACCTTTCCAAGCTCAATGAGGGTAGGCAGAAGACGGTAAAAGACCGTTAAGATCAGCGTTCTGATCTGGAAGCCGTCCTCGTCGGCATCGGTACAGATGATCACCTTGCTCCACTTGAAGTTCTTTAAATCAAAGGTGGAAAGATCGCCTGTTTTTTTGCCCTCCAGCTCCACCCCACAGCCGATGACTCTGAGCATATTCACGATCACATCGCTGGCAAAAATCCGGTCATAGCCTGCCTTCATGCAATTGAGGGTCTTTCCTCTGACTGCAAAAAGTGCCTGAAATTCGGCATTTCGGCTGATCTTACAGCTACCCAGCGCCGAATCTCCCTCCACGATATACACTTCCCTTCTTTCAGGGTCCTTGCTTCGACAGCAAACGTACTTTTCCACCCTGTTTGCCACGTCCATGGAGGCAGAAAGCTTCTTTTTCACGTCCAGCTTGATCTCGTTTGCCTTTTCTCTGGAGCGCTTGTTGATCAACACCTGGTTGGCGATCCTCTCAGCCTCCTCGGGATGCTCGGTAAAGTAGATGGCAAGGGTCTTTTTGAACCATTCGGTCATAAACTCGGCAATGAAGCTGTTGGTCACCGCCTTTTTGGTCTGGTTCTCATAAGAGGTCTTGGTAGAGGAGCTGTTGACCACAAGGATCAAGCACTCCGCCACATCGGAAAAGAGGATCTGCGACTCCCCTTTTTTATATTTGCCCGCATTTTTGATATACTTGTTGATGGCGGAGGCAAAGGCAAGCCTTGCCGCCTTTTCGGGAGAACCGCCATGCTCCAGCCAGCTGGAATTGTGGTAGTATTCGATCTGACGAAGCTTGTTGGAGATACAAAAGGAGATCTCCACCTTCAGCTTGTAATCGTCCTGATCCTCTCTGTCCCTGCCCATCGTCTCGGTCCTATAAAAGGCAGGGTCGGTCAGCTCAGTGCCGCCCGCCAGCTCTTTTACACGGTCGGTGATGCCGTTTTCGTAGTAGAATTCCTCGCTTTCAAACTTGCCCGACGACACCTCGTTTTTCAAGATGAAATGCACTCCGCTGTTGACCACCGCCTGCCTCTTGAGCATATCCACATAGTAGTCCTTGGGAATGGCAATATCGGTAAACACCTCCAGATCGGGCAACCATTTGATGATGGTACCGTGCTTTTTGTCTCTGGGGGCCAAGGGGGTCTCCTTTAATTTGCCCACCGCTTTTCCCTTTTTAAAATGCATTTCGGAAAGCACGCCGTCTCTGTAGGAGCGCACCTCCATATAGGCGGAGGCACACTGAGTTGCGCAGGCACCGAGGCCGTTGAGTCCGAGAGCGTAGCCGTAGTTTGCCCCTTCCTTGTTGTTCTCGTATTTGCCGCCGGCATAAAGCTCGCAGAAGATCAAATGCCAGTTGTACTGCTTTTCTCTTTCGTTATAGCCCATGGGCACGCCTCTGCCGCTATCCTCCACCTGCACCGAACGGTCTGCAAAGCGGGTGACAATGATGGTGTCCCCGTGTCCCTCCTTGGCCTCGTCCACCGAGTTTGAAACGATCTCAAAAACGGCGTGCTGACAGCCCTCCAGCCCATCCGAGCCAAAGATGACCGCAGGGCGCTTGCGCACTCTGTCCGCACCCTTTAGCTGGGTAATACTGTGATTTCCGTATTCTTCTTTCACGATCTTTTCTTCTGCGGTCTTTTTGACAGCCATAGGTGCTCCTCCTTGCTCGTTTTTCCTTTTCGGTTCATTCCATATCCCTTATATTGTACCTTTTTTTAACCCTCTTGTCAAGCGCATTTTCTCTATTCTTTTAGCTCTCTGCTCCCTTTCTTTTTGCAAACAGCGCTTCGCTCCTTTTGAAAATCCGCACAAAAATACAAATGTACCCTTGTTTTTCCCTCCGTCCTGTGCTATGATAAAAGCAAACAGTCGATTTAATGTCGATTTAACGAAGGAGGGAGTGCTGATGACAACAGAGATCCTTTTAAAAAACGAAGGCATCGAGCTGTTCGCCCCTCTGCCCTTTGAAGAATGTCGGGTGATCAACGACCGCCTGCTTCAAAGGCTTGAGTTTGTCCCCCGATCGGTGCTGATGCTGATCATCCCCTATTTTGCGGGAACACCCGAAGGCAATCTCTCCCTTTATGCAAGATCAAAAGACTACCATCTTTACGCAAAGGAGCTTTGGGAGCGTCTTTCTCCCTCACTCTCTTCGCTGTACCCCCAAAACCGCTTCGCCCTTTTTTCAGACCACTCTCCCATCGACGAGCGGCACGCCGCCGCCCTTGCGGGGCTGGGGTGCATCGGTGATCACGGATTGCTGATCACCGAAAAATACGGGAGCTTCGTCTTTCTTTGCGAGATACTCTCCGATCTCGACCCCTCCGTCCTGCCCAAAACAGATATGGCGCAGGAACACAGAGATCTGTGCCTGCACTGCGGTTCCTGCAAAAAAGCCTGCCCCTGTCATTTTGAGAGCTGTGCCTCGGGCATCGGGCAAAAAAAGGGCGAGCTGACTCCAGAAGAGGAGGCGTTGGTCTTGAAAACGAAGCTTTTATGGGGTTGTGACCTCTGCCAGACCTCCTGCCCACTGAACAAAAGAGTCCAAAAGACCGACATTCCCTTCTTTTACGAAGAGCGGATCGAAAGCCTGACTCCCGAGATCCTTGAAGGACTGCAGGGCGACGCCTTCAAGGAGCGTGCCTTTGCCTGGAGAGGGCGTAAGACGGTGGAGCGGAATATGGCGATTTTTGAAGAAGCGCGGAATGCGAAGCAGGAATAAGAAGTGCGGAGTGCGGAGTTACGGTAGCTTTTCTCGCAAAGTGAGAAAAGCTACCGAAATAAACGAAATAAAAAAGACTATTGACCAAAAAAAACGACTATCAACCAACTAAAAAAACAACTATCAATTAAGAAAATAAGAAAACGACTGTCAATGTCCGCACCCAACCGAACAGCTTTCAATAGCTTTTAAACAATAGCTTTTAATTTTATAGTGTTTTTCGACCGTCGGTCGAAAAACTTCCACAACTCCGTACTCCGCATTCCGCACTCATCACTACTCCGCACTCATCATCATTTTTACCCAAAGGAGCATTTATGACCACCAAAGGAACACTTGCAAAAAACTATTTCTTAAAGGGCTACACCTGCGCTCAGGCAGTGCTTTGTGCCTTCGGCAACGAAACGGGTCTTGACGAAAAGACCGCCCTTGCGCTCTCCGCCTCCTTCGGCGGAGGAATGGGCAGGATGCGGCTGGTGTGCGGGGCGCTGAGCGGTGCCTTCATCGCCTTGGGTCTTCTTTACGGCGACTATCAGCCGGGAGATAACGACGGCAAGGCGGCACACTACGAAAGGGTACGCACCATCGGCAAGGAATTCGAGAAGAGAAACGGCTCGATGATCTGTGCCGAGATCCTTGAACGCACCAAAATAAAGGCGGAGGTGGGCGGCAAGCCCGAGGAGCGCACCGAGGGCTATTATTCCGCAAGAAAAGGGTGCATCGACAGCATTGTCTCCGCCGCAGACATCCTTGAAGAGTATATCCAAACGCATCCCCTGCCAACAAAGGAGGAGAATCCATGATCATCAAGGGCATTCAAAAGCTTTCCATGGTAGACTACCCCGGACTCATCGCCACCACCCTCTTTACCCCCGGGTGCAATATGCGCTGTCCCTTCTGCCACAACTCCTCCTTAGTCACGGGCAAGGACGAGGAAATGCCCACCTTCATCGATCTTGACGATCTTTTCTATTTTCTTGAAGGCAGAAAAAAGAAGATTGATGCCGTCTGCCTGTCGGGGGGCGAGCCCCTCTTGCAGGAGGGGGTTGCCGACTTCCTTTTGAAAATCAAAAAAATGGGCTTCAAAACAAAGCTTGACACCAACGGCACAAGACCCGACGCTCTTTTGAAGGTCCTTGAGGCAGAGGCAGCGGACTACGTGGCAATGGACATCAAAAATTCAGCCGAGCGCTACGGGCAAACGGTGGGCGTGGAACGCTTCGACCTTGCCCCCGTTTTAACCTCCATCGACCTTTTAATGAGGGGGCAGACGCCCTACGAATTCCGCACCACCGTCACCCGCTCCTTCCACGATCTTGACTCTCTCATAGGCGCGGGCGAGCTGATCAAGGGAGCGGAAAGCTGGTATTTACAGGCATTTAAGGCCGGGGAAACGGTGCTTGACCCCACCGTGACGGGCTATGACGAGGAGGCGCTCCGCACCTTCCTTCCCCATCTGACGCCTTACGCCAAAAGGGTGTCCCTGCGTGGAATTTGACCTTTTTCCCGCTTTTTCTACCACTGCGTTATATTTTTTAACTTTTCCTCCAAACCACTATATCTTGTGGTGTGGAGGAAAAATTTTGTCAAAATATTGTTGTCCCCCCTTGACAAGAGAGATGTTATCTGCTACAATATCGTTGCTGCGGTTTGCGCAGAACAAAAAGACAAGCAACGTACAACAATATAAAAACAACAAAATCAACGGAGGAACGCAATGTATCAGGTAGTGAAAAGAGACGGTAAGGTTGCAAACTTTGACCTTTCCAAGATCTCTGCAGCCATCAAGAAGGCATTTGAAGCACAGAGCAAGGAATTCAACGACGATATCATCGATCTGCTGGCGCTGAAGGTGACCGCAGACTACGCCACCAAGGTCAAGGACGGCAAGGTCAGCGTGGAAGATATTCAGGACAGCGTGGAAACGGTGCTGATCAAGGCAGGCTACGACGACGTGGCAAAGGCATACATCCTTTACCGTAAGCAGAGAGAAAAGATCAGAAACATGAACTCTACCTACCTTGACTACAAGGCAGTGGTAGACTCCTACGTAAAGGACCTTGACTGGAGAGTAAAGGAAAACTCCACCGTTACCTACTCGGTGGGCGGTCTGATCCTCTCCAACTCCGGTGCCATCACCGCAAACTATTGGCTGTCCGAGATCTACGACGAGGAGATCGCAGGCGCACACCGCAACGCCGACATTCACCTCCACGACCTGGCAATGCTTACCGGATACTGTGCAGGATGGTCGTTGAAGCAGCTGATCAAAGAGGGTCTTGGCGGCGTGACCGGCAAGATCACCTCCGCCCCCGCAAAGCATCTGGCAACCCTTTGCAACCAGATGGTCAACTTCCTTGGCATCATGCAAAACGAGTGGGCGGGCGCGCAGGCATTCTCCTCCTTCGACACCTATCTTGCCGCATTCGTCAAGTACGATCAGTTGAACTACGATCAGGTAAAGAAGTGCATTGAATCCTTCATCTACGGCGTGAACACCCCCTCCCGTTGGGGTACCCAGGCACCCTTCTCCAACATCACCCTTGACTGGACGGTGCCCGCAGACTTGAAGGATCAGCCCGCAATCGTGGGCGGCAAGGAGCAGAACTACACCTACGGCGACTGCCAGGCTGAGATGGATATGGTCAACAAGGCCTTTATCGAGGTCATGATCGAGGGCGATGCCAACGGCAGAGGCTTCCAGTATCCCATCCCCACCTACTCCATCACCAAGAACTTCGACTGGTCGGAGACCGAAAACAACAAGCTGCTCTTTGAGATGACCGCCAAGTACGGTACTCCCTATTTCTCCAACTATATCAACTCGGATATGGAGCCTTCGGACGTTCGTTCCATGTGCTGCAGACTCCGTCTTGACCTGCGTGAGCTGAGAAAGAAGTCGGGCGGCTTCTTCGGCTCGGGTGAGTCCACGGGTTCGGTGGGCGTTGTCACCATCAATATGCCCAGAATTGCATACCTGTCCTCCTCTCCCGAGGAATTCTACAAGAGACTTGACAAGATGATGGACATTGCCGCAAGATCCCTGAAGGTCAAGAGAACCATCATCACCAAGCTCCTTGAAGAGGGACTTTACCCCTACACCAAGCACTATCTCGGAAGCTTTGCAAACCACTTCTCCACCATCGGTCTTGTCGGCATGAACGAAGCGTGCTTGAATGCATCGTGGCTCCATAAGGATCTGACCCACGAAAGCGCTCAGCAGTTCACCAAGGATGTGCTCAATCACATGAGAGAGCGCCTGTCCGACTATCAGGAGCAGTACGGTGACCTTTATAACCTGGAGGCGACCCCCGCAGAGTCCACCTCCTACCGTCTTGCAAAGCACGACGTTGCCCGCTTCCCCAACATCATCACCGCCGCCAAGAACGAGGGCGACACCCCCTACTACACCAACTCCTCCCACCTGCCCGTATCCTACACCAGCGACATCTTCGATGCACTGGATATTCAGGACGAGCTGCAGACCCTTTACACCTCGGGTACCGTCTTCCACGCCTTCCTGGGCGAGAAGGTGACCGACTGGCAGGCAGCGGCAAATCTGGTAAGAAAGATTGCGGAAAACTATTCTCTGCCCTACTATACCCTCTCTCCCACCTACTCTGTGTGCAGTGAGCACGGCTACATCTCGGGCGAGGAATACACCTGCCCCAAGTGCGGCAAGAAGACCGAGGTCTACTCCAGAATCACCGGCTACTACCGTCCCGTTCAGAACTGGAACGCGGGCAAGTCTCAGGAGTTCAAGCACCGCAAGGAGTACGTGATCGAGACCTCCGTCTTAAAGCACGGTGCCCCCAAGAAGGCGGCAGAGGAAGCGCCCGCAGACGCTACTCCCATTATGCAGGCCGAGGAGGAGGCAAGAACCATCCTCTTCACCACCGCCACCTGCCCCAACTGCAAGATCGCAGTACCCATGCTTGAAAAGGCAGGTATCGGCTTTGAAAAGCTGCTGGCAAACGAGCACGCCGCTCTTGCCAAGTCCTACGGCATTATGCAGGCTCCCACTCTGGTGGTCAGCGACGGCAAGGACTACAAGAAGTATGTGGGCGTTTCGGAGATCAAAGGCTATATCAATTCTGCAAAATAATCCAAGAGGGGGTGTCTCAAATTTACATTTGAGACACCCCCAATGAATTGCCCTATGGGCACGAATTGGCTATCGCCATGAATTGACCCTGCGGGTCATGAATTGCCTGCGGCATAAAAAAGCAGGGCAATTCAAATCATGGAGGAGCGAAAGCCGACGAGAAATCATGATGCGAAGCATCAATTCATGACGGCTTGCCGTCAAATCATCAGATACAGATTTTAGCAAAGCGAGTATGCAACGAATTGTCTTCGGCATAAAAAACGCAGAAAACAAAGAGTCTGCTTCAAATTGCAAATCTAAGACAACCCCTTGTCTTCTGTAAAAACGAAAGGATTTGAAAAATGTACGATATTCTCATCGTGGGCGCAGGTCCTGCGGGACTTTGTGCCGCAATTTACGCAAGAAGAGCGGGCAAAAGTGCGCTCATCCTTGAAAAAGGAAGCTTTGGCGGACAGATGACCTACTCACCCAAAATTGAAAACTATCCCGGGTTTGCCGCCCTCTCGGGTATGGAGCTTGCCGACAAGATGGTGGAGCAGGCATTAAATCTGGGCGCTGAAATCGAGATCGAAACGGTCACCGGCATAGAGGACTGCGGTGACCATAAAAAGCTGCTTTGCGAGGGCGGGGCATCCTATGAAGGAAAGACCGTCATCATCGCAACCGGCGCCAAGCACCGCCTTCTGGGCGTGCCCGGCGAAGAGGCTCTGGTGGGAGAGGGCATCTCCTTCTGTGCCGTTTGCGACGGCGCCTTCTTTGAAGGCAAGGAGGTGCTGGTCATCGGCGGCGGCAACTCTGCCCTTCAAGAGGCTGTACTGCTTTCCGAAACCTCAAGCAAGGTCACCGTGGTGCAAAACCTCGATTTTTTAACGGGCGAGCAAAGCCTGCAGGATATTCTATCTTCCCGCAAAAACGTGTCTGTGATCTGCTCTGCCACGGTAAACTCCTTCAAAAAGGAGGGCGAGACCCTTTATACCTCCATCACCGTGAAGGGCGAAGAGCAGACCCTTTCCTCCGACGGCGTCTTCGTTGCCATCGGACTTGCCCCCGACAACGCCCCCTTTGAAGGCCTTGTCACCCTTGACCGCGGCTACATTTCGGCAACCGAGACTTGCACCACAAGCGCCCCCGGCATCTTTACCGCAGGCGACTGCCGCACCAAGTCGATCAGACAAGTGGCGACCGCCATCTCCGACGGTGCCGTTGCCGCTCTTGCCGCTTGCCGTTATATTGATAGCAGAAGCTGAGTTTTTTAGGGCTTTGCCCTAAAACCCGTGCAAGGATCTTTTCGTGAAAAGTTCCTTTAGAATCTTCAAAAGCTTTTGACGCTCCAAACTACCGTTTGGCGAGAAAAATAGCACAAAAAACGACGGGTTTTCCCGTCGTTTTTCATTTTAAATAGGTTGTCAAGCTTGCTTGGGTCTTGTTAAAATCAGCGCCTTTACCCTATCGCAAAGTACTTCAAATGCGGGGTCGTCTCTCAAAGAGGCAAAGGATTCCGAGTGCAGACTGTCGCTGTAGTTTGCGGGATAGATGCAGCTGCAGGTACACATCTTTCCGATGTGCGTAACCACGAAGATAAAGCGCTCGTCGGGACTGTCGGGATGGTTGTCACGGTCGCTCCACCTCTCCTCGGCATAAACCTCCATCCCCTCAAGGAAGCGGCAGGAGGTGGGTAAAAGAACCTTTTCGGTGATCTTCATGGTGTCTTCTAACAGACCGACCACCTTTTCAAGGTTGGAGATCGCCTCCTCTTTTTTGCCCTTCCCCGCAAGCAGTGCGCTTTCCCAAAAGCCAAACTCTATACGTTCGTCTACCCACATATCGGGACACTCATCCACGGCATCACTGCGCACCAGCGAGAGCATTCGGGTTCTGAAAAGCTCTGCCATCTCCCGTTCCTCTCTGCTTGCCCCCATCTTCAGCAGGTTGCGGGTGTCAAAGAACGCAAGGATCGATTTATAAAGCTTATATCTTCTTTCGGGCTCAAAACGCTGTGCATCCCCAAGCACCAGATAGCGGTCAAAGAGCAAGGCGCGCTGAGAGCAGTCGAAGGATGCGGCATACCGATCAAGAAAAGGCTGCAGATGCTCCTCGTCCTCGATCTCTGCCATGGTCTCAAGCACGTGGGGATTCATCGGATGGCGTTCAAGAAATGCCTGCGCCAGCAGACGCACCTCGGGCAGGATCTTGGGGTCGCGGAAGGCTCTGCTGTTCCCCTCGCACCAAGGACGCCACGCCTTGTCGCTGTCAAGATAGTTTCTGCGGATGTCACGTAAGAGCTCTACGATCTTTTCAGCGTCGTAGTCCCGCTTCACGCACTCGCGGCGAAGCTCGTCAAAGGCTTCCGCGGCACGCTTCTCCTTTTCGATAGAGGGCACGCCCAAAAGCTCGTCGACCGTCACCTCAAGCAGGCTTGCAATGGCGGGCAGCAGCTCCATATCGGGATAGGTAGCTCCCTTTTCCCAACGGCTGACAGACTGGTACGTAACCCCCAAGCGGTCGGCAAGCGCCTCTTGCGTTAAATCATTCTTCTTGCGGAATCTGCGGATATTTTCACCAATTGTAAGTTTCATAATTTCCTCCAAACAATATTTTTGGGCCTTGCAAGGGCGTTCTCCTGTCGACATCCATAGTATACAATAAAACAAGCAAGAAATCAACAACGCATTTTGCGAGAAAAATTATCAGTTTGTGTTATATTTTTTAAAGATACACCAAACAAAGGTCGGGGCTTTGCCCCGTACCCCGCCAAGGGCGCTGCCCTTGGTACCCGCAAGCCCTTTTTGAAAAAAGGGCTTGATCCCAAAAACTTTGAATGCACCAAACTGCCGTTTGGTGGAAAACGACGCAAAAAAGCACCCGCGATGCCTAATCGGAAGGCACTGCGGGTGCTTTTTGTTTTCTATACTCCGCTTTTATAAGCCTGCAACATCGTTGGGATCAACCGTCATTTACCGAATCGTTTCATCCAAACTTACTGCCACGCTACGGTTAGCTTCCCTTGGAGCGTCAAGGAGCAGACAGTAGCTTCTGTTTTCTTTATGTCAAGTTATTATATGATCTTTTTCTTGTTCGTGATGCGGTATCTGAAGGAATCAAGATCATCTGTATCAGCATCAATCTTCAGAACACGTACAGGGCTATGATAGGTACAACCATCGTCTTCAATAAGCTTTGTTTGTGTATTTGAGGTGTCGCCGTACAGGTTCAGCGTGATTTCAAATTGCGTATCCCGTGTAATATATTGTACGGGACGCGCAAGGGGCAGAATCGTGCCCTCCTTCACGAAAACGGGAATATCATCGGTTTTGACTGTGAACTTGTTTCCGCCTTCGATTTTTTCGCCCGTAAAGAAATTATACCAAGTACCGACAGGCAAATACACCTCGCGCTCTTTTTCCTTTTCGGTCATGGGCGCAACGATCATATCATCACCAAAAAGGTACTCATCCCATATGTTATAGGTATTCTTATCGCGGGAATAATCACAAACCAGAGCACGTACGGGAGGCTTACCCTTGGTTTTGTAGTCATAAAAAGCAGAATACAAATAAGGAACAAGAGACATACGAAGCTCAAGCAATCGTTTGATTTCATCGGTACATTCCTTTTCTATCCAAGGCATATCGTCAAGATAGAAGGCATTTATAAGGGATTGTACGCTGAATACCACGGTCTGTACGCGGCGGATAAGGTCCTCACGGCTCTTTGCATGGCGCACCTCCGGCGACCAAAGCAGTCCTGAAAACCCCGCATTTGCAACACCTCTTATGAAATCTCTGTGGTCATAAAGGTCGCTGTAAAGGACAAACGGATACGGAGCGGCAAGCGCACCTAAATTTCTAACCTCGGAAAACGTCTTGTTTTCGCCGAAGACCTGAAGCATGGTGCGTGCAAAAAGTGTACCAAACAAGCTGTGGTACTGGTCCCCGTCAAGTCCTGAGGGAAACTCGGCACAAAGAGGAAAGGTCCACTGACCCGTATAGTCGCTTCCGTCACATTCATCAAGCTTATATCCGCTGACGCCAAGAGTGTTAAAGGGGACGTGATGATTTATAAAAATCTCTTGCGCGCCCTTGGTTGCAAAATCCGGCACAAGACCGTTCCACACCTTGTAATCTCCGCTATAAGAAACGAGCGCATCGTAAAGCGGGCTTGAAGGGTGAACAAATGCCTGCTCCCACAAATTAAGCTTGAAGCCCATATCCGTAATTTGTCTCAACACATCTTCCTTGTTAGGAAATCTTTCCTGATCCCAGCAAAAGGAGCTTGAATAGGAGCATGACTGCCAGCCGGGCTCAAGTCCGAGAATGTCACAAGGGATCTTGAGCTTTCTGAATTTTTCTGCCATGGCAAGAACTTGATCTTCCGTAAATTCCGAATGGCATCTGTAAAGATTGCCGAGTCCCCAAAGAGAAGCATCACATCCGCCTCCCGAAAAAAGATTGTATTCACAAACCGCGTCAAGGATGCTTTCCCCCTTGAAAACGTATATATCTACGCCCTCGGCAAAGGGAACGTCAATTGTGAGCACGGTGGTATAAGCGCTCTCTCGTTTAGCGTAAAGACTTTCAAAATCCGTTTTAAGCTCGACTTTCGAGTTATCGCTTGCAGAGGTCACCTTGGTATATCCGCAGTTGAACTCAACATACCGGGCACTGTCAACGTAGATCCCCCAGCCATCGGTTGTAACGAAAAAAGGAACCGGGGCGTGGCTGTCACCGGTGTTGGAGATCGGATCGGCATTTGGACGGATGGTCTTTTTCAGATTTGTCTGACGAAAGCCTTTAAGCTGAAGACCGAAGCCGTAGACCTCGTTGCCAGCCCTTAAAGGAATCTCTAAAAGACATCCTTTTTTTGTTTTTTTAAAGCTTATTTCTTCAACCTCATTTTCCGATAAAGACTTATAGCTGATAAGACTTTTTCTTGCAAAATTTGTAGGCACAAGATCCTCCGGAGTGCCGTATCTTATTTTATAAACTGACATTTCGGTGTCCTCCAAATAAAACATATCGATAAATGGCTTATATCATATTATTGTTTTCTTGTCAACCGTTTTTTAAAAATAAACGCAGTTTTTAAAAAAAAATGAAAAAAATATTAAAAACAACCAAAAAAACAATTAAAAAGCTATTGACATTGACCTTAAGTAAGGGTTTATAATGGACATGGGGAGGTGTTTAAAGTGAAGATAAACGACGTGGAAAAGCTTACGGGACTTACGCAAAAGGCAATCAGACTTTATGAGTCCAAGGGGCTTATCCAAATATCAAGAAGTGAAAACGGATACAGAAATTATTCACAGGAAAACGTCAACACCTTAAAAACAATAAAGCTTTTCAGGGAGGCCGGCATCACCATAACCGATATAAAGCTTTATCTTTGCGGCGTAGTTTCTCTTGACGAGCTTCTCAGCAAAAGAAAAAAAGAGATCCTTGACGAAAAAGGCAAGAACTCAGAACAATATCAATTCTGCGATAACATCACCTCAATGATCATAAACGGTGGAAAAGGAGATAACAAGATCTTTACGGAGAGCGAGGAAATAACACAGCTTACATTCGGAACGCTGTGCGTAGGGATAGATCTTGGTACGACTACCATCAGCGCGGTGGTGATGGATATGGACAGCAAGGAGCAGGTGGAGGTATATTCAACGCCTCACAGATCCCATATTCCCTCAAAGGATTATTCCGAGCAAAGAGTGGATGTGATCCTTGAAAAAGCCGAAAAGCTTCTATGCCACATTATCAAAGCATACAAGGGGATCGTCAGCATCGGAATTACAGGGCAGATGCACGGAATCGTGTATGTTGACAGTAACGGAAAAGCAGTGTCAAATCTCATAAACTGGCAGGACAAGCGCGCAGACAGAGTGCTTGAAGGGGGCGTGACTGCATGTGAGGAAATCAAGCAGCTCACGGGCGAAAGCGTCTTCACGGGATATGGCATTGCAACACATTATTACAATTTAAAAAGGGGACTCGTTCCCGAGAGCGCAGTGGGCTTTTGCAGCATAATGGATCTGTTTGCAATGAGGCTATGTGGAATGAATGAAGCACTGACTCATACATCGATTGGTGCAGCCATCGGTCTTTTTGATATTAAAAACGGATGCTTTATGAGAGAAAAGCTTCGGATTTTAGGAATTGAAGAGGATCTTGTTCCAAGGGTGACATCGTCCACTCAGATAATAGGGAGCTGGAACGGAATATCGATTTCAGTACCCATCGGGGATAATCAGGCAAGCTTTATCGGTTCCATGAGACAGATCGGTGACAGCGTGCTTATCAATATCGGCACAGGATCACAGATCTCTGCGGTAAGCGATTACTGTGAGTTACAGCCCGAGATAGAGCTTCGTCCGTTTATTGAAGGGAAATATCTTGTGTGCGGTTCAGCTCTCTGCGGTGGCTCCGCTTACGCGATGCTTGAAAAATTTTTCAGATCCTACGCCGTGAGTATAGGTATGAAAGATACACCGCAGTACAGCATAATGAATAAAATTGCAAAGGAGGCGTACAGCGGTGCTGAGAGGGGAGTAAGGGTAAACACCTCGTTTTACGGTAAAAGATCGGACCCTGATTGCAGGGGCTCCATTGAGGGAATCGACGCCTATAATTTTACACCGTCCGCACTGATCTTGGGGCTTTTAAAGGGAATATGTGAGGAATTGCACCAGCTATATACAGTCTTCCCCGAAAAAAAGAGCCATGTCGTTGCTTCGGGCGGGGCTGTAAAGAAAAATCCCGTGTTCAAAAATCTTATTGAGGACAGATTTGAAATGGATGTTTCTCTTAATAGGATCACCGAGGAAGCTGCAACGGGCGCAGCACTGTTCTCGGCACTTGCAATCGGACTTTTAAAGTACGAGGAAGGATTCCCCGAATTTATAAAATACAGTTAAGGGAGGGGTTAAATGAATAAGATTAAGCTATCTTTTGGCGTATCTGCCATGCCGATGTATGCGGTTTTTATAAAAAGCGGAAGAAAAACCTTAGAGGTACAAGCTTTTGATGGGTATATCACCGTATCCGTTCAGTATGATTACGCAAGACGACCCTTGAGTCTTCATTCGGAATGTTCTGCAGGTGACAGCTTTGAAGTAATCCTTATGGATCACCGAATTGAGCTTTACCGCAACGGCGAGCTGCGCGACGAGGACTGGCCTAACGGCGAACGGTTGTTTTCTTTATCGGACAACCTTGTTTCCGATGCCGAGATTAGAATCGATGAATACAGTGAGGAGCCTTTGGCAAGTCCAAGCGTTATAACCACCTTTGAAAATGCAGAGGGGTGGTACCCCGGCAACGGGGTGTTCGTCGGAGACTGTATGCCCTACCGAAGGGAGGACGAGTATCACGTTTTGTATCTCAAGGATCGCCGCCATCACGGCAGTAAATGGGGACTTGGAGCCCATCAGTGGGAGCACATCTCCACTGCAGATTTCAAAACCTGGGCGGTGCATCCCATGGCAGTACCGATAAGCGAGCCTTGGGAGGGCTCCATTTGCACGGGATCGTGGATCGCACATGGAAAAACAGAGCATCTTTATTATACGGTAAGACGGGGCAGAGGTCTTCCCGCCCCCATTTGCCGAAGTGTTTCGGAGGACGGATATCATTTTGAAAAGGATCGTAGCTTTTCATTTACCATATCCGAGCGATATACACCCTCATCTGCCCGGGACCCCAAGGTATTCAAGGACTCGGACGGACTGTTCCATATGCTTTTGACCACAAGACTTTCAAAGGAGCAGAAGGGCTGTCTTGCACATCTCGTATCGTCGGATCTTCATACCTGGACAGACACGGGAGAGCCTATGCTTATAAACGACAGCGCCGAAGAGCCCGAATGTCCCGATTATATTCACTACGGTGAATGGTATTACTTGATCTATAGCTTATACGGCAGGGCGCGATACCTGTTTTCAAAAGAGCCTTTTGGACCTTGGCAGGTGCCAAAAGAGCCCATAATCCCTTGTGCGGGCGTGCCAAAGGGTGCCGTGTGGGGGGAAAGGATCATATTCACGGGCTTCAAGGAGATGGGAGGCTATGGCGGATGTATGACCTTCCGCGCAGCCACCGCCTGCGAGACAGGCGAACTTGTTTTTAAGGAACTATAATTTACAGGGTGTAAATTATAAATAAAAAAATTAAAAGGAGAAAATTAAAATGAAAAAAAGAATCACATCCTTGATACTTTCCATGACGATGTTATTGGGTATCGTTCAGTTTGTTTCATTCGGTTCATTTGGCTCATTTGGCGATGAAAACAACTGGGAGACGAATCTTACAGATCTTGCCTCCACCACCAATAAACCCGTCAAGCTTACGTACGTTGACGGCGGTATAAATATTAATTATACCACTTCAAACGATGCGCTTGCCATAAGCAAGACCAAGACAAACGGAAACTTCATCTTTGAAAGTGACGTTACCTTCACAAAGGGCAACGTGGCAAATCTGATCTTTGGTGCCTCAAAAAACACCACCTCAGAGGACTCCTTTATTTTCAAGCTTGATAGAACCAACAAGGGCGAAACGAAGGTGTTTTGCTTCAGCTCTTCCAAGGGATATCCCACAATATCCACGAATAACGGAAATTCCTTTGAGTATAATAAGGCTTCTTATAAAATGAGAGTAATGGTGATCGACGGTCTTTGTACCGTATACGTAGACGGTATCCCCGTATGCTCAGCAACTCTCCCCTCTTATTATGCCGACGGATATCTCGGTATCGGTACTGCAGAATACAGCTCAGCTACCTTCCAAAATACCGTTTATACGGATCTTGGCGACAAGAAGGTTGCCAAAATCACCGATATTGAGGTGGAAGGCATGGCACTCAGCCCTGCTTTTTCGGAAAAAGTGGGCGCATATACGCTTCCTACACTTCCAAATGAAACCAAGACCATTAAGATAACGGTATCCGCCGAAGGAAGCGCAGAGCTTAAGATCAACGGAAAAACAGTTCAAATCGGCGCACCCACAGAGGTATCGGTAAGCGTTGGAAAAAATACAGTTTCCATCGTTTTGAAGGATGAAGCAACAGGCGTTGAGATTCCCGTTACCGTTACCGTATCAAGACAGCCCTCCGCTCTTGAGTTCAAGACCGAGGACTACAGAGGACAGTATCATTTTTCATGCGCAGAGGGTTGGCTCAACGACCCCAACGGGCTGATCTATCTTAACGGACGTTGGCACCTCTTCTTCCAGCATATCCCCTATTCAACAGATCACAACGGCTCGGAAATGCATTGGGGCCACGCTGTATCCGATGACCTTGTGCATTGGGAAGAGCTTCCCGTAGCGATCGCCCCCGACGACCAGATCGGTGCGATCTGGTCGGGAAGTGCAGTTGCAGACCCCGAAAACGTATCCGGACTTTTCGCAGAAAAGAGCAAGGATAATCTTATTGCATACTTTACAAACGTTAAGGGCAGTCAGGATCAGAGCCTTGCTTATTCTTCCGACGGCGGCATCACCTGGACAAAATATGCCAAAAACCCCATAATCAAAAACAGTGATGATCCCCTTAACGACAGCGCATTCAGAGACCCCAACGTATTCTGGTGCGAACAGCTCAATACGTATCTCATGGTCATAGCAGGCGGACCTCTTCGTATATATTCATCTAAAAATCTGATAGATTGGAAATTTGAAAGCGGTTATGACAGTAACCATCCCGAGTACAGACCCTCGGGCATCGGTGCCATCAATTCGGAATGTCCCGATCTTTTCCCCATAAGCGTTGAGGGAGACCCTGAAAACGTAAAGTGGATCTATACAGGCGCAGGTGCTTGGTATATGATCGGTGAACTTGAAGTAGTTGACGGCAGAATCTGCTACATTCCCGATAGCAACACCCATTATCCTCTTGAATTCGGTAACGACTCCTATGCAGGTGTGACGTTTAAAAACGCGCCCGGCGGACGCGTTGTAATGATCGGTTGGATGAACACGTGGAGCTATGCAGAATCCATTCCCACAAGCCCTTGGAACGGAACACTCACTCTTTGCTATGAGTTGACACTCAAATCAACGAGTAAAGGACTCCGTATTTTCATGAATCCCGTTGAAGAGTACAATTCGCTTCGCGGAACACCCCTCATTGACGTAAAGGATGCCATCATCAAGGAAAACGGTGAAAATATCCTTGAGGGCTGCCGCGGCGATCAGTACGAGCTTATTGCCCATCTTGACCCCGACGAAAGCGTTACAGAGGTAGGCTTCCGTCTTTTCAAGGGCAACAACTACGAAATGCTTGTGAAATACAATCCCAAAACCAAGCTTCTGACCATGAACAGAGGCAAGGTTTCCGATGTAAAACCGGGAGATTATGCAAATAATCTCGCTTGTCAGTATACGGTAACAGAAAATGCTGACAGCTCCATTGATCTTCGTATTTTCGTTGACTGGGGCTCAATTGAAGTCATTGTCGGAGAGGGCGAAATCTACGGTTCACAGCTCCTTCTTCCCGATTTTGCAAGCATCGGCATGGAGGCGTACTCCGTTGGCGGTGACACCGTTGCAGACGTAACCATTTATCCTCTGGATACCGTATGGAGAGAAAACGAATCCACCGAGATCAACGAGGTTGCCCTTGATATCAAGGACGGCTCACAGATCCTTGCAGGAACAGAGTTCACGGTTTACTCGAGAGTAAACAGCAGATTTGCAGATCAGAGAGTGACTTGGACGCTTGTTGATCCCGAGGGAGCAGTTCAGATCGTTTCTGAAAATGAATACAGCATTACTCTCAAAGCAGTAAAGTGCGGTGAATTTTCCCTTACTGCAGTGACCCATGACGGAAGCCGTGAGGTTACCTCATCGGTAGCGGTAGTAGATGAACTAACCGTGGTAAATAATAAGATCACCATCCAGCCCAAGTACGGCGCGTGGGAAAACTGGGGAAATAGCCCCAATAAGGGTGACCTTGATGCGGCAGCACAGCTTCTTGTAGGCATCAAGCTGAATGGTGAAAAGGTAGATATCAGCACTGCGCTTACCTGGAAGATCACTATCGTAGGCGGCAGTCAGAACAAGACCATCACCATGTCCCCCTCCACAAAGGCTCTTGAATACGATCTTTACAGATTTGAGACCTGCCTTGGAAAGGGTGATAATCAGTTCATTCCCGTTAAGGGCGTTGAATATACCGTAACCATCAAGATATACGACGGTGAAGCTCTCGTATATTACAGTGATCCCACAAGCGGATTTACCTGTCCCATGGATCCCATCTATCCCGGCTATAGTGCTCCTACCACCATCGACAACGAGGTTTCCGTTGGCGCTTGGTACTCCAAGATTGAGAACTGGAACGGAAAGACCTACTTCCTCACCGGCCTCACTTCGTCGAGCAACGCCCTCCTTTACGACAAGCTCGTAAACAAGGAATGGCAGATCAAGCTCATCGTCGCCGACGAAACCGCAAGCAAGACCTATACCATCGAGCAGTA
>JAGBIB010000104.1 GCA_017935195.1 Clostridia bacterium | reverse complement strand
TTCTTGCGGTTTTTCTGTTTTCGGCATATCTGGGTTACATAATCGGGGTGCTTTATGACTATATGAAGAGGGGAAGAGCCTTCAATGCACTCCTTTTTGCTGTTTTGACGCTGCTGTTTTTTCAGCTTTGGTATCTTTCTTTTTTTAAAACTGCAGCATTGCTGTTTGCACTCTTCATGCTGATCATGGCTCTTTTCCTTGCGCTGATGATGGTGAAAGAGGGATGTGTATTGGGCATTTTGCCACCGGTACTTGGCGCAGGAGCGGTACTCATCCTCCTCTGTTTTCTTTGGTTGACTTTTTCGGCACTTCTTTTAAACTAATGAGAAAGGATGATTTTTTGTGAAGAGTTCTGTTGTTCGTCTATGTAGCCTTATATGTGCTTTGATTTTTGCGCTGAATCTCCCCTGCATTTCTAACGGAGAGCAGATTGGAACCGAGGCGGAAAGCGTTCTGTTGATGGAGGCAAGCACCGGACAGGTGCTTTATGAGCAAAATGCGGATAAGGCATTGCCACCCGCATCTGTCACCAAGATCCTGACTCTGCTTTTGGTGATGGAGGCTGTGAAGGAGGGCAAGATTGCGCTTGAGGATCAGGTAACGGTCAGCGAGTTGGCCGCATCCATGGGAGGCTCTCAGGTCTATCTGGAGGTAGGAGAGCAGATGACGGTGGAGGAGATGATCAAATGCGTGGTGGTTTCCTCGGCAAACGATGCCGCAGCGGCGCTTGCCGAGCATACAGCCGGATCGCTTGAAGGTTTTGTTGAAAAAATGAATCAGCGTGCAGTGCAGCTGCAGATGACTGCGACCCATTTTGAAAACGTGAACGGACTTGACGATACCACCGAAAACCATGTGACCTCCGCACGTGACATTGCGATCATGTCAAGAGAGCTTCTAAAGCACGAAAAGATCCTTGAATATACCTGCATTTGGATGGATACCGTACGAAACGGTGCCTTCGGGCTGACCAACACCAACCGACTGATCCGCTTTTATAAGGGGGCAAACGGCTTGAAGACCGGCTACACCTCAAGGGCAAAATATTGCATTTCCGCCACCGCCAAAAGGGAAGGAATGCAGCTCATCGCCGTGGTGATGGCTTCGCCCACCTCAAACGAGCGCAACGCAACCGCCGTGAAGCTCCTTGATTACGGCTTTGCAAATTATGAGCTGTTTGACGAAAATGCACATATGCTTGCCCCTTTGAAGGTTACGGCAGGAAAGCAAGAGCAGCTGCAGCTTTGCTATGAAACGCCCTCTTTTCTGCTTCAAAAGGGAGAAAAGAGCAGGGTAAAGGAGGAGATTTTCTTGCCTGAAGAGATCAGCGCTCCCGTAAATAAGGGGCAGGCTGTTGGGACGGTAAAATGGACCCTTGACGGTAAGGAGATCGGTAAGGCAGACATTCTTGCCGCAGAAGAGGTGAAGAGACTGGGTTTCTTTGATATTTTTGCAAAATTATTTGAATATTACACATTATTTTAAGAAAAGCCCTTGAAATCGAAGGCAGAAGAGGGTATAATATGTAGGATAGAAAACAAAAGGATGGTTTACTTATGTCACTGAGAGTATCCGAACAATATCTGCAGGGCTTTGTCACCGCAGAAGAGTATAAACAGGTAGAAGAAAGCGCAGCAAAGGCACTTGCTACCGTCATCAAGGGTGACGGTGCGGGAAACGATTTCCTTGGTTGGAGATATCTGCCCGACGTACCCGATAAGGAAGAGTATGCACGCATCAAGTCTGCCGCAGAAAAGATCAAGGGCATGTGCGATGCCCTTGTGGTTATCGGCATCGGCGGCTCCTATCTTGGAGCAAGAGCGGCAATCGAATATTGCCTTGGTACCAACTATAATGCATTTGCAAAGAAGAACGGCGCTCCCGAGATCTATTTCGTCGGCAAGGATCTGAGCGCCTCCACCATCACCGAAACGCTGGAGCTGCTTAAGGGCAAGGAGGTCTGCTTGAACGTGATCTCCAAGTCGGGCACCACCACCGAGCCTGCCATCGCCTTCCGCATTTTCAGAGAATGGATGGAAAACAAGTACGGTGAGAAGGCGGCTGAGCGTATCTTCGTCACCACCGACAAGGCAAGAGGAAAGCTCAAGGAGTTTTCCACCGAAAAGGGCTATGAGACCTTCGTCGTTCCCGACGACGTGGGCGGCAGATTCTCGGTGCTCAGCCCCGTGGGTCTTTTGCCCATCGCCTGCGCAGGCATCGATATCGACGAGATGATCTCCGGTGCACTTGACGCCCGCACTGCCTACACCGCAAAGGACAGCCTTTATGAAAACGATTGCCTGAAGTACGCCGCGATCCGCAATATTCTGTATGCAAAGGGCAGAAAGGTGGAGGTTCTTGCCTCCTACGAGCCTTCTCTGAATATGACGGCAGAGTGGTGGAAGCAGCTTTACGGCGAGAGCGAGGGTAAAGGAAAGAAGGGTATTTTCCCCGCATCGGTCTGCTTTACCACCGACCTGCATTCGCTGGGTCAGTTCATTCAGGACGGCACCCCCGTGCTTTTTGAAACGGTCATCGACTTAAAGACCCCCGCACACAAGGTCACCGTTCCCTTTGATGCCAGCGACTGCGACGGACTGAACTTCATTGCAAACAAGGATCTGCACGACGTGAACCGCACCGCCTTTATGGCAACCGCCATGGCGCACACCGAGGGTGACGTGCCCAATATCGTGCTAGAGATCGACAGCCGTTCGGCATACGATTTCGGCTATGCCGTCTTCTTCTTCGAGCTTGCCTGCGCCGTTTCGGGCTATATGCTGGGTGTCAATCCCTTCGATCAGCCCGGTGTGGAGGGCTACAAAAAGAATATGTTCGCCCTTCTCGGCAAGCCCGGTGCGCAGTTTGACGAAATTCGTGCAAAGCTTGCAGAAAAAATGTAAAAAACTTCAAAAAAACACTTGAAATATTTCTCGTATTCTTGTATAATAGGATTACTAAAAAACCTACGGAGGCTTTAATTATGGTTAAAATTTTTGTTGGTCTGAAGGGTTCCGGAAAGACCAAGACTCTTATAGAAATGGCAAACACCACCGTGGATGCATCCAAGGGCACGGTCGTTTGCATTGAAAAGGGCACCAAGCTCATCCACGAGATCACCTATCGCGCACGTCTGATCAACACCGACGAGTATCACATTGCAGATGCAGACGGTCTTTTCGGCTTCGTTGCAGGCATCATCGCCAGCGACCACGACGCTAAGGACATTTTCGTTGACTCTGCTTTGAAGATCTGCAACAACGACGTTGACTCCTTCGAGTACTTCGTAAAGAAGGTTGCAAAGCTGGCTGAGGCTCAGGAAGTGAACCTGGTAATGACCAGCTCCATCGCAGTAGAGGACGTTCCCGAAGCTGTACGCGCATATATTGCTTAATCATATATAAAATCAAGATCCTGCAGAAAACTGCGGGGTCTTTTTTTTGCGGATAAAAGAAACGGAAGGGCAGACAAAAGAAGAGTATTGCAGAGGATCGGTCTTTTTGATAGAATATAGCTGCATAAAAAGTTCAACACAACCGAGAATACATGACAACTAACGGTTGATTGACTTTCCCCACAAACCATAGTATACTGTTTTCAGAACTTAAAGTGCGCTTTTACATGTTGAAAACAAGTTGATAAGGACCTCAACACATCGAAGTCCTATACTGTGGATATTCTGAGAAAGGAGTGAGAATATGCAGAAAAAGAAAAAAGACAAGAAGAAAAAGGACAAGGACGCTCTGTCTTTTTGGCAGATTGTCCGCTACAATCTGTGGGCTCTGAAGATCTTACATAAGTCTGCACCCGGGCGGATTGCCTTTGAGGTGTTCAGCAACTGTTATTGGGGTGTGCTGAATTTCCTCATCGAATCCTGGCTTCTTCGATTTGTGCTCAACAGCTTTCAGCAGGGCACGGCAGACCTGAAAACGGTGCTGATCGCCATTATTGCATTATACGGCGGTTTCCTTTTGACCGATATGGCAAGAGATGCCTTTTGCTATTTCGTTTTGCCCAAATGGGACAAACGGATCGTCACCTCCATCCAAAAGACCCTGTTTGAAAAGTCCCTTGCCGCAGATCTTGACTGCTACGAGCGGCCCGACTTTTACGATAAATACGTGAAGGCGATGGACGAGGCAGCGGGCAGAGTCTTTGCGGTGCAGGGGTCGCTTGGTGATGTGGTGTGGACGGCCGTGTCCTTTTTGACCAACGGCACTCTGCTTGCCATGATCGACCCCGTTTTAATGGTCTTTGCCATTTTCCCCATCCTCTTCGGGCTTTTGCGCAAGAAGGAGCTTGCCGTCTACTACAAATACGTGGCAGATCAAAAGCCCATCGACCGCAGGAAAAACTACATACGCCGTACCTTCTACCTTGCCGACTATGCCAAGGAAATGCGCCTTGCTCATATGGAGGATGCACAGATCGAGAGTTTCCACGCCCTTTACGGCAGATATAAAAAGGTGCTTTTCAAGCACGGCTGGAAGAGAACGCTTCTCGGCTTCATCGGTGAATTTTCGGGGGATGCCATCTCCACGGTGGGCAGTGCCGTCTACGCAGTCTTTCAAACGGTGGTCACGGGCAATATGCTGGTGGGTGACTGTGCGGTTACCATCAACGCCATTTCTATGCTGGGATGGAACTTAAACCGTGCCGTCACAGATATCTCCGCCTTTTCGGAGCACGCTCTGTTCATAAGGGATATGAAGGACTTTTTGGAGTACCGGCCCAAGATTGCCGAGGATCCCTCGTTGCCTGCGGCAAAGGCAGGGGTCATCCGCTTTGAAAACGTCAGCTTTTCCTATACGGGAAGCGACCTGCAGGTGTTAAAAAACGTCAGCTTTTCCCTTGCTCCCGGTGAGCGTCTTGCTTTGGTAGGATGCAACGGAGCAGGCAAGAGCACCATCGTCAAGCTCCTTCTGCGGTTATACGAGCCGACGCAAGGGCGGATCACCCTTGACGGCGTGGACATCAGAGACCTGCGTCTTTCCACCTATCGTGCCCTCTTTTCGGTGCTCTTTCAGGACTACAAGTGCTTTTCCATGACGGTTGCCGAAAACGTGATGCGGGGCGAGGTGGGAAAGGAGGACCTTGTTACGGTGAGGGAGGCGCTGAAGGAAAGCGGCGTGCTTGAAAAGATCGAAAGTCTGCCCAAGGGGGTAAACACCGTCTTGACCAAGGAGTTTGATGCCGACGGTGCGGTGCTGTCGGGTGGTGAATCCCAAAAGGTTCAGCTTGCGGCGGTCTTCGCCTCCAAAGCGCCGATGGCGATTTTGGACGAGCCCTCCTCAGCCCTTGACCCCATTGCCGAATATAAGGTCTTTGAAAGTATGATCCGTGCCACCAAAGACAAGGGCGTGCTGTTTATCTCCCACCGTTTGTCTTCTGCCGTTTTAGCAGACAAGATCCTGGTGATGGATAAAGGCGTGCTTGTGGAAAGCGGCAGTCACGAGGAGCTGCTTTTAAAGAACGGCGTATACGCCGATCTCTTCAAGAAGCAGGCAGAAAACTACTTTGACGATGAGGAAGGAGGGGAGGAGAATGCCTAAGAACGAGAAAAAGAAAAAGCAATCACTTAAAAGGATCGTGGCAAACAACCTGAAAATGATCGGGAAGATTTCCAAGCACTCCCCTCAGCTCGTCCTTCTGATGATCGGGCAGGGCATCTTTTACGGTGCGGCAAACTCGGTGGAAATGCTCTTTCTGCCCCTGGTCTTAAACGCCCTTGAACGAGGCGAACCCTTTGAAGCCTTCATTCCCCTTTTTGCTCTTGGTCTTGGCGCCATCTTCCTGCGCTGGTCTTACGGCAGACTCAACTATCTGTATTTCCGTCCCTGGATGGTCAATCGTCTGCATTACAGAATGCACGAGGAGATCTTCCACAAGGCGATGGAAGCGGATCTTGCCTGCTTTGACGATCCCAACTTCTATAATGATTTCGTCTGGGCAATGGACGAGTCGGAGGGCAGGGCGGTGAAGGTGCTTGAAAACCTGCAGGGCTTCATTTCCTTCATCATTTCCCTTGGCTCCACCATTGTGATCATGATGACGGTGAATATCTGGGTGGTGCTTCTTCTGCTTTTGCGCTCGCTTTTAAGCTTCCTGCTCAACAAGCAGTGGATCAAGCTTGGGGAAAGAAGGGCAGAGGAGCAAAAGCCTCTTGGAAGAAAAGCGGCATACGTCAACCGCATTTTTCACCTTTCGGATTTTGCAAAGGAGCTGCGTACCACCGGACTTTCGGGAAACCTGATTTCCGAATACGATCGGGCAAAGGAGGACGAGCTTCAGGTCAATCTTAGCTACAATAAAAAGTATTATCTTTTGGATTGGCTGTCTACAGCACTGAGCATCATTCCCAACTGCGTCATCTTCGTCATTATGACAGTGGGACTGTTTTCCGAAGGAGGCGGCGTGACGGTGGGCGATTTTGCCATCGTCATCAGTCAATTCTGGCGGATCGGCTATATGTTTGACAACTTCGGCCGCTACTTCAACGGCTTTTCGGAAAACTCTTTATATATCGAGAAGTACAGAAAGTTTATGGACTATGTGCCCACCGTCCGCTCGGGCGACCTGCCCGTGGGTGCTTTTGAAAGTCTTGAAATGAAAAACCTTTCTTTCAAGTATACCGAGGATGGCGACTACGTTTTAAAGAACGTGAACCTTTCCATCAAAAAAGGAGAAAAGATCGCTCTTGTCGGCTATAACGGCGCAGGAAAGACCACCCTCATCAAGCTTCTTCTCCGCTTCTACGATCCGACGGAAGGGCAGATCCTTTTAAACGGCACGGACGTCCGTCTTTACGATCTGAAGGAGTATAGAGATCGGATCGGCGCCGTCTTTCAGGATTTCAAGCTCTTTTCGGCAACCATCGCGGAAAACGTGCTGGGACGTCCCGTAAGGAGTGAAGAGGATCGGCGCGCGGTGTTAGAGGCGCTTTCCCGCATCACCTTTGAAAACAAGCTATCCGACCTTGAAAAGGGCATAGACACCATGCTGACCAAGGAATTTGACGATGACGGAGTCAATCTTTCGGGAGGCGAGGCGCAAAAGGTGGCGATTGCCAGAACCTTCGTGCGCCCCTATGAGCTGATCATTATGGACGAGCCCTCTGCCGCCCTTGACCCGGGTGCAGAGTATGCCTTAAACCATTCTATCGCCGAAAATTTGAAGGGCCAAACGGTGATCTTCATATCCCACCGTCTGTCTACCACCAGAATGTCGGACACCATCTATATGTTCGATGGCGGCAGACTGATCGAAAGCGGCGCACACGATGCCCTTCTTGAAAAGGGAGGCAAATACGCAGAAATGTTTGAGGTACAGTCTAAAAACTACAAAAAGAAGGAAGCTTCTGCCTCTTGAATACACCTCCAAAAAGAAAGCGCACCCGAAGATCTACTACCGTCTTCGAGGTGCGTTTTTCTTTCAGAACACAATCTCCGCGGGTGCATACAATGGTATAGACGAGGCGCTTTGCCCCGTTTTAAAACCTATCAAAGGGGAAAATACAAATGATTGATAACAGAAGCTCCTGCTTTGGCGGCAATAAGGACGATCGCCGAAACAGCGTGTGCATAGATTCTATGCGCATTCTCGATAGCTGCCGCGATAAGGACTGCTACGAGGACGTGCGTGTATTTCTTACCGACTTCGGTCAGGACGTTATCGAAAAATCAGGGAACGTGAGAGTCAAGGATACCAAGGTCGTCTGCGTGAACATTCAGGCAGACCCTATTCAGTTCAATCAAGGCTTTTATCAGGTTACCATCCGCATTTACACCAAGCTGGTTATCGAGGTCTGCCTCTGCCCCGGAAAGGTGCAGGAGATCGAGGGTGTTGCCGTTACCGAAAAAAAGGTGGTTCTTTACGGCGGAGAAGGGTGCGCCCGCATCTTCAAGACCACGCCTCTTGAAGGGGGATTCTGTACCGATCAGTGCAATTACGAGGAGGGAAGCAACAAACCCACCGTGGTTTTGGAGCTGGTTGACCCCATTGTACTCTCTGCAAAGGTCAAGGAGCCCTGTACCTGCAGCTGTTGTTGCTGCTGTCCCACCGTGGAGGAGCTGCCCAAGACCGTTTGCTGTCAGTTAAACGGCGGTCTTGTGGATCATCCGGGGCTCTGCAAGCATCTTTACGTGTCGCTGGGCTTTTTCTCTCTGGTTCGGGTGGAGCGCCCCGGTCAGTTTATCGTGTCGGCTGACGAATACTGCATTCCCGACAAGGAGTGCGTGATCTCCGACGAAGAGGACCCCTGCCGCATCTTTGAGAAAATGTCCTTTCCCGTTTCCAGCTTTTGCTCCTCGCCTTATCCCGTGACCGTGCCCGGGTGTGAATGCAAGAAAAAGTAAATAACAAGAAAAGATATAAAAATACGGGTGTCTCCTAAAGGAGACACCCGCAAGCGTGTCGATAAACTTCTTTCAAAAGAAGGCAATGTTTAAAAACACCCATTCTTTCAAAGTTTTTGAGGGTTTTTAGGGGGCTTTTTACAAAAAGTCCCCTAAATGGGGGTTGGGGCAAAGCCCCAAATTGTTATTTTTACAAATTGACGGGCGCCTCCCTTGGGAGACGCCCGTTTTCATTGAAAGATCATCAGCCCTTAAAGGAATCCTTCAAAGGAACGATTCTGTTAAAGGTGTTTTCGTACTTGCTGTCCTTGCAGAAGTAGCCGGTGCGAACGAACTGGAAACGCTCACCCACCTGGCTGTCAGCAAGGGAGGGCTCCACCTTGGCGTGCTCCACGGTGATCAGCGATTCGGGGTTGAGGTAGTTGTTATAAAGGGCGTGGCCGTTTTCGTCGGTCTCGGCATCTGCCATATTTTCAAGGGTGAACAGTCGGTTATAGAGCTTGACCGTCACGTCCTTTGCATACTTTGCAGACACCCAATGGATGGTGCCCTTGATCTTTCTGCCGTCGATGGGGTTGCCGTTTCCGCTTTCCAGATCAGCGGTGCAACGCAGCTCCTTCACCGAGCCGTCCTCGTTATAGATCACTTCGTTACATTTCACGATATAAGCGCCCATCAGTCTGACCTCTCCCTCGGGCTTCATTCTGAAGAACTTGGGGGGAGGAACTGCGGCAAAGTCCTCGGCATCAATATATAATTCTTTGGTGAACTTCACGGCTCTGGTGCCCATTTCGGGGTGCTGAGGGTGGTTGGGCAACTCGAAAATTTCCTCTCTGTCGTCCTCAAAGTTGGTGATGACCACCTTGATCGGGTTGAGTACGCACACTCTTCTTTCAGCCTGCTCGTTTAATTCGTCGCGGATGCAAGCCTCCAGCATACGGATATCCACCAGATTTTCTGCCTTGGAAACGCCCGCCTTTTTGACGAAGTCCATAATGGAGGAGGGGGTGTAGCCGCGGCGGCGCAGAGCGTGGATGGTAGGAAGACGGGGATCGTCCCAGCCGTCAACCAGCCCGTTTTCCACAAGATATCTTAAATATCTCTTGGACATCACGGTGGAGGTCACGTTCAGACGGGCAAATTCTCTCTGCTTGGGTTTCTTTTCAAAGCCGATGTTGTCAACCACCCAGTCGTAAAGGGGACGGTGGTTTTCAAATTCCAGCGAGCAAAGGGAGTGGGTGATGCCCTCGGTGGCGTCCTGAATGGGATGGGCGAAATCGTACATGGGATAGATGCACCATTCGTCTCCCTGACGGTGATGGTGACAGAATTTGATTCTGTAGATGATGGGATCGCGCAGATAGGTGTTGGGGGAGTTGGGATCGATCTTGGCTCTCAGGGTTCTTGAGCCCTCGGGGAACTCGCCCGCCTTCATACGGTAGAAGAGGTCTAAGTTTTCCTCTACCGAGCGGTCTCTATAGGGCGAAACGCGGCTTCCTTCGGAGCGGTCGGTGCCTTGATACTTGATCACGTCCTCCTTGGAAAGATCGCAAACGTAGGCCTTGCCCTCCTTGATGAGCTTGACGGCGTATTCAAAGCAGAGAGGGAAGTAGTCGGAGCCGTAGAAGATACCGCCGTTTGGCTCTTCGCCGATGAGCCAGGTGATGTCCTCAAAGATGGAGTCCACGTACTCCACGTCCTCCTTGGTGGGGTTGGTGTCGTCGTAGCGCAGATTGAATTTACCGCCGTACTTTTTCGCGGTTTCAAAGTTGATCATGATCGCCTTTGCCGAGCCGATGTGCAGATAGCCGTTGGGCTCGGGAGGGAAGCGGGTTTGGATCTTCAAGTCGGGATTGTTTCTCAAATCCTCGTCGATGATATCGAATATAAAGTTGCTGGTCAATTCTTCCATTTCGGTAGATCCTTTCTTTTAAAGGCTTTGGGTGAATGCATCAAGGCGTGCAAGAGAGCGTTCCTTGCCTAAGATTTGCATCACGGTGTAAAGATCGGGGGAGTTGAGCTTGCCGGTGATGGCAAGACGGATGAAGGACGAAACGTCGCCCACGTGTCCCTTGTAGCTTTCGGGAGATTGCTTATACGCCTTCACGTCGGGGCAGAAGCCCTGTCTTTCGGCAACGCCCTTCACCGAGTCAAACCAACCGGTGTTGTCAAGGCTTTCGTCGTAGTTCTTGGTAAAGTCGGTAATGCAGGCCTTCACGTCTTCCTTTGAGAACTGCTCGGGCAGAGCATCCTTGATTTCAAAAAGCTCATCGTAGAAGAAGCCCATATAGTCCTTCACCTCAGACAGCCGCGCGAAGTCCTTTCTCGGCTTCTTGCCTCCTCTGCCGATAGAGAGGATAGAGGTGGCGTAGACGGCATCACTTGCAAGAAGCTCTGCAAAGTCAGGATCGTTTTCCTTTGCCCAGGCAAGGGTCAGATCGTAGACGTGCTCTGCCGTCATACGGGAAAGCACGTTTTTGGAAACGTCGTTCAATTTGTCAAAGTCAAACAAACATCCCGAAACAGACATCTTTTTGATGGAGAAGGGGAAGTCGGTGTAGGGAAGCTCGGGATTCTTGGCGTGCCACTCCTCGTAGTTGGAATTCAGCAGGGTCATCACGTATTCGCAAACGCTTTCGGCACAGTAGCCCATTCTGCTGTAATCGTCCAGATTGGCGCCCATATCTCTCTTGGAAAGCTTCTTCTTGTTGCCGTTTTCGTCAAGGCGCATGATCTGCGCGATGTGCATATACTTGGGCAGCTTGAAGCCGAGGAAGGTAAAGAGCTGAACGTGCTTTGCAAGGCTGGGAAGCCATTCCTCACCGCGGATGACGTGGGTGGTGCCCATCAGATGATCGTCCACCGCGTGGGCAAAGTGGTAGGTGGGGATGCCGTCGGACTTTAAGAGCACGAAGTCCTCGTCGTTTTCGGGGAATTCCAAATTGCCCTTGATCAGGTCGGTAAAGCGCACCTTTTTGTCCTTGTCACCGCCCGAAAGCAGTCTTAAAACGAAGGGCTCACCCTTGGAAAGATGCTCCTTGACCTCTTCAAGAGTGATGGCTCTTGCTCTATCTTGCTCAGCCTTTCTCTGTGCTTCTGCCTCGGTCCAGTCGGTATTTTTCAGCTCTTCCTTTTTGTTTACCTGCTTTAACGCCTCTAAATCCTCCTCGGAGGAGAAGCAGGGATAAGCAAGTCCTTTCACCACCAGCTCCTTGGCGTATACGTGGTAGATGTCACGGCGAAGGCTCTGCTTGTAAGGGCCGTAAGCCCCCTTTTCGCCCTCAAGGGTCATTCCCTCGTCGAAGTTGACACCGTAGTTGGCAAGGGTCTTCACCAGCCCCTCTGCCGCACCGGGCACCTCTCTTTTGGCGTCGGTATCCTCAATGCGCAGGTAAAACACACCGCCCGACTGATGGGCAAGGCGCTCACCCACCGTTGCGGGGAAGAGTCCGCCGAAATGCACAAAGCCTGTGGGGCTGGGCGCAAAACGGGTGACCTTTGCCCCCTCGGGCAGGCTTCTTGCCGGATATTCCTTTTCAAGCTCTTCTCTGGTTTTGGTGACGCTCGGGAAGAGCAGATCTGCTAAAAGTTGATAGTCCATGGTTACCTCGTCTATATAAATTTCAGTTTTTTTCTTTGATGATTCTTCAAAAGCCGTAAAAGCTTTTTTCCTTCAAGAGCGTTGTTGTAGGGCCGTGACCGGGATAAACGGTGCGGTCTTCAAGGCAAAACAACCGCTTTAAGGAGGAATAAAGCTTTGCATCGCTTCCCGAGGGCAGATCGGTTCTGCCGTAGCCTCTGAAAAAGAGGGTGTCGCCGCTGATGAGAAGGTTCTCTGCAAGATAGCAAACGCTTCCCGACGTGTGCCCGGGCGTTTCCAAAACGGTCAGCATTTCACTGCCAAGGGTGATCTCATCGCCCTCCTTCAAAAGTCGGGTGGGCAGGGTCTTGAGGGACAGCCCTTCCCCAAAATATCGGGAGGCGTTTCTGTCCTCGTCAGTCAACCCCACGGCATCTTTTTCGGGACAGTAAAGAGGAGCGCCGCTTGCCTCTGCAAGAGCGTCTACCCCGCCCATATGGTCAAAATGACAGTGGGTGAGCAGGATCCCTTCAAGGAGCAACCCTTCCTTTTGCAGCAGGGCAAGGATCTGAAGGTGAGAGTCCGCAGGGTCAATCACCAATGCTTTTTTCTCAGATACCAGGATATAGCAGTTGGTCTGAAGCGCCCCTAAGGGCAGAGTGAAGACCTGCACGGCAAAAAACTCCCTTCTCGTTTGTTCAAGACTTAAAGTCGATACAACTAATAATTTATTATACCACAATCGGAAGAAACTGTCAAGAATACGAAAGGAAAAAAGAACACTTTGCGCGAAAAAAAGCGGGAAAAACGGGTCACGAAGCGGGAATCAGGATAAAAAGTTGCGGCAAGGGAAACCCTTACCGCAACCAAAGAATTATAGGTTTACTTTTTCTTTTTCATCACGAACACGATCACCACTGCGATCACCGCGATCAACGCAACGGCGCCGACAACGATGCCGATGATGACACCCGTGCCAAGAACTGCAACGTTCTTTTCTTCCTCTTCGGGGGTGGAGGAGGAATCGGCGGGCGTGCTTTCCGAAGGCGTGCTTTCCGCAGGTGTGCTTTCTGCAGGAGCGCTTACCACGGGATCAGAACCTTCGGGCGTGGGCTCGATGGGGGTGGAGGGCTCTACGGGATCGTCTGCCTTGGGTTCGGTGGTGACGATGATCTTACCGCCGGTGTAGCCTTCTACGGTAAAGGAACCCGATTTTGCATCTGCAAAGGTGATCTCCTTGCCGCGGTAGGTGACCGACTTTAAGCCAAAGCCGTCCTTTACCTGATATTCAACGGTGAG
>JAGBIB010000103.1 GCA_017935195.1 Clostridia bacterium | reverse complement strand
TTTTGGTGACCCGTACGGGAATCGAACCCATGTTTCCAGCGTGAGAGGCTAGCGTCTTAGCCGCTTGACCAACGGGCCGGCTACGTGTAGTAGTATACCACAAAAGTTTCCGTAATGCAATTGTGAGTAATTCCAAAAATAAAAGCAAATGAAGTCTCACTTTTGGAATTACTGCACAAATTCCATCACATTTCAATCTTCTTTTCTTTTCAGCTCAAATGTCCGTTGATCTCATATCCGTACTCTGCCAGATAGGCGCAATATTCCTCTAAGCACATATCCAGCTCGTGCATTCTGGTGGCGTGGAAGCGTCCCACGTATCTGAAGTGCCAAGACTCGTAGGTAATGCCCGTAATATCGGTCTTATCCTTTTCAAAACGCAATACGTAGCCGAATTTATAACAGTTCTCCTGCAGCCATTTGCCCGCCTCGCTGTTTGCAAAGTCATCTGCCATATCTCTGCCCGCCGCTCTGAAATTGTGCATATCCACACAAAGCCCGGTCTGATGCTCGCTCATTCCGGGAGGGCAGGAATAGGTTGCCACGTGGGCCTTCACCTGCTCCAAAGTCCAATCGGGATAAAGTGCCTTGTCCCTTTCCACGTAGGAATTGTAAAGATACTCCTGATAGCTGTAAGAACGGTAGGCGTGGGTAACGCTGAGCACGTAATAATCGTAATAGATACCGTTATCCTGCCAGACCTTATTCTTATAAAGCATCCCGTTGGCATCCGCCTCCAAAAAGAGGGCTTGGAGCGCCTTTTCTGCCTGCTCTACCAGCTTCACCTTGTCTCTGCCCTCTCTGGTATAGGTCACATCGGTAAGGTTTTCGGGAATAAAGGTAGAAGGCAGGGGATATTTGGCATTGACCAAGGTCAGGTAATCATTGCCCTGCGGATTCATATACTGCTCGTAGGCCGAAAGATCTGCCTTGAATTCATACTGATAATTATAAAACTCCAACGGGTCAAAATCGGGGGTAGGGGTGGGTGTGGGAGTAGGCGTGGAGGTCGGGGTGGGATCGGGAGAAAGCGGTGATGCCTGCGAAGGCAGGATCGAAGGAAGCGGTGTGCTTTGACTGTTTAACGAAGGAACAGACTCCTTTGCAGGATAGCTCAACGCACCGCTTTCAGTCTCCCCGAAGCTCTCCCCCGCACCGGAGGATTCGCTCATTGAAGGGCTGCTGTCGGAGATTTCAAGGGAGGGATCCGAGCAAGCGCAAAGGATCACCTGTGCCGCCAGCAAAACTGCGGCCAAAAGACATTTGATAAGCTGTTCTTTTTTCATATCGTTCCTTTCTTAAAGGCAAAGCGTTTTTCTGCTCTGCCGCCATCTTTCTTTTACGGTAATGGCTTTAATTCTGCTCTTCGTTCACGATCAAAACAGGGAGCGGTGCCCTTTCTATGCCGCAAACGGTAAGCGTCAGCTCCAAATAGATCGGATTTCTTTGGGTAGACAGCACGGGGTCGGGGCACCTCTGAAGCGTCACCCGTTTTTCCTTCTCACTGTAGCTTACAAACAATCCGCTCGTATAGTCACCGATCAGTTCCACGGGAGCATAGACCTGCTTTCCCGAAAAAACGACCGCTTGACTGAGGTTGATCTGCTCTCCGTTTAAAACCGCTGTGCGACTGTCCTTCATCAGCACGATCCGACTACCATCCTTCAGCGTATAGTAGACATAATTTCGATCGCTGACCGTCTCAAGCTCCAGCCAGCCAGCAAGAGCGGTCATATTGAACATCGGCGTGCCGTCGGCTCCGTACGCCTGCTTTGCAGACATCCCATGCACCTCATAGCTTTTCCCTTCTCTGAAATACAGATCCGTTCCCGAAAAACGGAAGTTATTTCCCGTATAGACATACAACCCTACAGAAAAGAGGCCGCAAAGGATCTGCAGGACCAAAACGCTGATCAGTGCTCCGAATAGCAGCCTCCGTCTGCCCTGCGCCCGACGCTGCTTTTTTTCTTCCTTTCTCCAAAGATACTCTTCAAAATTGGGCCGTGCACTCTTTATGCTCTGTGCATCCTGCTGCGCACCCCTTTTTTTGCTCTTTTTCTTCTTTTTCAGCCGTTTTTTTCTTTTTCTCCGATCCTCGTCCTCAAAATCCAAAAAGTCATCCTCGATATACGCAGGCTTTTTCTTCATGGATCCAAAGCGCTCCGACTCGGTCTTCTGTACCTGCCCGAATAAGACCTTGGGTTTAGGCTTTTCCGCCTCTTTTCTTTCCTTTCTTTCGGCAAGCCTTAAAAAAATCCCTTCAAAAAGAGCCTTTGCCTTTTCAAGCAACCAAGAGCCTCCTTTTTTCAGTAGAGGTGCAAGCCGTTCATAAAGGTACAAGGCGCATTCTCTGATCAACTGTGCCGCCACATACACCGCCGTATATACGGCTCTATAGATCTTTACGGAAAGCGGAAGCGCTTTTTTGGAGCTTTTTTTCTTTTGCACCGTCCGCTCCTTTAAAGGATCTTTTCGATTATTTTCATCCATTTTTGCGCCTCCTTCTTCCTTCATTCAAGAAAATCGCCCTCTTTTCCAAAAGTCCCCGAGGGTAAGTTCAGTATAGCACACTTCCCCCGATTTTGCAAGGACGCTTTGAAAGAATGCACCTATATTTTTTTGTGCATATACTGATCGTGTACCGCCCTTTTTGTCCCCTTATTTAAAAACAGGAAAGGATGGCGATCCCCTCGCCGAATCACCATGATCATTCATACCGTCCTGCCGGGCGAGACTTATTTTGCCATTGCCGCACGCTATGGCATCAGCCTCTCCCTTCTTTTGCAAACCAACGGCATTTCCGATCCCGACTCCCCGATCATCGGGCAGGCGTTGGTCATCCTCAAGCCTGCCTTGACGCACATTGTAACTCGGGGCGAAACACTGCAGTCTGTCGCTTTACGCTACCAAACCACCCTCCGCACCCTTTTGCGCAACAACCCCGTACTTACCGCCTCGGATCCTCCTCAAAAGGAGTTCACCATTTTTCCGGGACAACAGCTGGTCATCTCCTACGAGACCACCCCTCTCGGTGACGTTCGCAGCGGCGGCTACGTCTATCCCTTCATTTCTCCCTCCGATTTAGATCAAAGCCTCCCCTACCTCAACGACCTCTACCTATTCACCTATGGCTTCAAAGCGGATGGCACCCTTATTCCCATCACCCCCGACGACACGCCTTCGGTAAATGCGGCAGAAAAGCTGGGCACCTCTCCCATATTGGTGCTTTCCACTCTGGGTGAAGACGGACTTTTTGATAGCGGCCGTGCCTCTGCACTTTTTTCAGATCCTGCGGCAGAAGACCGTCTGATTTCTTCCCTTCTTGCGCTTATGCCCCAAAAGGGGTATCGGGGGGTCGACGTGGATTTTGAATTCATTCCTCCCGATCAAAAGGAGGAGTTTGCCGCTTTCGTCACCCTTTTAAAGCAACGTCTTGCTCCGCAGGGCTACTCGGTAACGGTGGCTCTTGCACCCAAGACCTACGCTGACCAGCCGGGACTCTTATATGAGGCACACGACTACGCCGCCCTCGGCAATGCCGCCGATCGGCTGCTGCTGATGACCTACGAGTGGGGATATGCCTTCGGCCCACCCGGTCCCGTTGCACCCATCAAAAACGTAGAGCGTGTGATCGACTACGCATTGACCGAAATTCCAAGGGAAAAGCTTCTTTTGGGGATTCCCAACTATGGCTACGATTGGACCTTACCCTATCAACGCGGAAACCCAAGAGCGATCACCCTATCCCCCAAGCAGGCACTTTCGCTGGCATCCCGTTACGGTGCGGAGATCCTCTTTGATCAGGATGCCGCATCCCCCTATTTTTATTACACCGACGGGCAAGGCCGTGCCCACGTGGTGCATTTTGAGGATGCACGCTCCTTTAGAGAAAAGCTGGAGCTACTCTTTCGCAAGGGACTTTCCGGCTTCACCGTCTGGACATCCATGTATCCCACCCCGTCTCTTTTGCGCACGGCAAACGCGCTGTTTCGTCTATCCTGAGCGGATTTTGTATATTCTCTTCCCCTCAAGGATATACTGAAGAAAAGAAACAGGAAAGGTCGGCGCCAAGGGGCGCCAAAGGAATGAATATGAACAGATCCACTCTGATCACGGAAATCAAAGGAAGACAGATCTTTGACAGCAGAGGAAATCCCACAGTATGGTGCAGGGTGCGCTTACAGGACGGATCTCTGGGGTGCGCAAGCGTGCCCTCGGGGGCATCTACAGGACGCTTTGAGGCGGTGGAATTGAGAGACAGAGAACGGGCATACGGTGGCATGGGGGTGATCAAAGCGGTTTATTCTGTAAACGGAAAGATCGCAGAGGGGCTCTTAGGCATGGATGCCGCTGACCAGCGCTCGATCGATACCGCACTCTGCCGCTTGGACGGCAGTATAAACAAGGAGGTCCTCGGAGCAAACGCCACCCTTGCCGTCTCTTTAGCCTGCGCAAAAGCCGCTGCCGCCTCCTACGCCCTCCCCCTTTATCGCTATTTGGGCGGTGCGCTTGTCAACCGTCTGCCTTTGCCCTTTATGAATGTTTTAAACGGTGGAAAGCACGCCGATAACGGACTGACTCTGCAAGAATATATGATCATCCCCCTTTCCGCCACCTCCTTTGCCGGTGCCATGCGGATGGGAAGTGAGATCTATCATGCACTCAAATCCATCCTGAGGGAGGATGACCACCGCATCTCGCTTGGAGATGAGGGCGGCTTTGCCCCTATGCTGAAAACAGATGAGGAGGCTCTCGGCTATCTGCTCCGTGCTATCGAATTTGCAGGCTATGAGCCAGGAAAGGATGCGGCATTGGCGGTGGATGCCGCTGCATCGGAATGGTATAGGGAGGGTCTTTACCGATTCAAGGACGGTAGCAAAGCACTCAACGGCAAGGAGCTTGTCGATTACTATGAGGAGCTCTGCCGTCGTTATCCTATCGTTTCCATCGAAGATCCCTTCCATGAAGAAGATTTCGACAGCTTCTCGGCATTCACCTCCAAATGCGGCAAAAAAATACAGATCGTGGGGGACGATCTGTTTGTGACAAACGCCCTTCGACTAAAGGAAGGGATCAAAAAAGGATGCTGTAACTGCGTGCTCCTCAAGCCAAATCAGGTAGGCACGCTTTCCGAAACCATCGATACCGCAAATCTTGCCTTGAGCCACGGCTATCGCCTCATGCCCTCTCACCGTTCGGGCGAAACAGAAGACACCCTCATTGCAGATATTTCCGTGGCACTCTGTTCAGGACAGATCAAAACAGGTGCGCCCGCAAGAGGGGAGCGCACCGCCAAGTATAACCGTCTTTTGGAGATCGAAGACGAGCTTGCTCCCCACGCACTTTACGGGCTTTGCTAAATCAAAAAGGCGGTTCACCGAAATGAACCGCCTTTTATTCATGCTTTACAGATCAAAAGAATTATTTGATGATCTTGTCGCCATGCTCCTGATTTGCAACGGTTGCATACCAGTCGTTCTGGCTCCAGGTTGCCTTGCCCATACCAAGAACCTCGGTGGAGTTTTCAAGCATGTACTTCTCCACGTTCAGACCCATAAATTCTTCAAGCTTTGCATTGAATTCATGGAACTTCTTTGCACCGTCGTGATTGTAGCTTGCGGAGGTCTTACCGTTATCCTGATACCAGTGGAACGCCGCCTTCAGACCCTCGAAGCCGTTTAAGCCCTTGGTCTTCTCGCAGTACTTAACGTAGCTTACGTACATCTGTGCGGAACGGTAGATGGAGTAGGTGTAGCCGGTCACGTTGCCGTCCTTGTCGGTGTTGTACTTCATGGTAGCCGACAGACCCTGATAAGCACCCTGCTCTCTGCGGTTAGCGCCAACGTCGATGGTGTCGATGTTGAAGCACTCATCCCAATCATACTCTGCGGGAGCACCCCAAGCACCGTTTTCCAGACCCTGGTTGTCCCACAGAACGTAGGAAGCCTTCAGGTCGGTCTGCATCTCGGATTCAAAGGTCCATCCTCTGTCCCAGTCAAACATATGACCCATCTCGTGCAGAGTGCAGAAGTTGAAGTCGTTTCTCTGATCCTTTTCCCATCTGAGATACATCTTTTCCATATCGTCTACGTACCAATCCACGTTTACGAAGATGTTGCAGTTTCCGCCTACAACGCCTGCCATCACGTCCTGATGCTCGAAAGCATAGATGATGATGTGAGGATAAGGAGTGAAGCCGGTCAGCTCAATGAGGGAGTTGTAGGTGCACTGAGAGTTTTCTGCAAATCTCTGCATGGTCTTCTCGATCTCAGCCTTCAGCTCAGCCTCATCCTTGATGGCGCTCTTGCTCTTTACTCTGTTGTAAACCTGATCAACCACGTCGACAGGCAGACGCACGGTGATGTCACCCTCTGCGCTCACCCACTGGCTGTACTTGGTGGACTTGTTCTCGGTCTCGGTGATCTTCAGCGAGGTTGCGGGATCTTCTGCCTTCAAAAGCTGGAACTTTCCGTCAGCATAGCCCAAAGCAAATGCGGAGGAGGAAGCGGGCTGCAGCTTGAAGGTGCCGTTGCCGTTGTCACGAACGTACCAGGACTGCAGAGCGCCGGGAACGCACGCCTTGATGGTCTCGATGCTTACCTCTGCACCGGGCTTGATGGTTCTCAAGGACAGGCCCTTTTCCATGCCGTCACCCGAATACAGGTATGCAACGGTTTCCTTGCCGCCTGCTCTGGTGTAGCTGTGGATGCCCCAAACGGTCTCTTCCCACTTATCGGAAGCTTCGCCGGTTACGGTCAGATTGTGCCAGTTGAGCTGAACACCGTCAGCGGTCTGGATGGTGTAAAGGGCAGACTTCAGGGGATGGGTCTGCTTCATGGGGTCAAGAGGCTCCTCCTCGGAAACGGAGGATCCGCTCTCGCCGGGCTTCTCAGAAGGGGTGGTTTCGGTGCTTTCGGATTCCGATTCGGGGGTCTCGGTGGTCTTTGCAGGCTGTTCGCTGCAGGAGATCACGAGAGTGCCCAGCATCAGCAGGGTCAGCACCATGGCAATGATTCTCTTCATGTGTGATTCCGTCCTTTCAAAAATGTTGATTGTTTGTAAACTATCTCTCTACAGTGCCGATAACACCGACATCCGTATAAAAGCCGTATGGATTATGCGTGCTGCTTAACGTATTCGTCAGCCATGCTCTGTGCGATCACGGGAGCGATCAGATCATAGCCTCTGTCGTTGGGATGGATACCGTCGGGAACGCACGCAATATTCTGAGAGCTGTATCTGACCTTCAAAGCCTGATTGAGCTCCTTGTTTTCATAAAGGTTGCAGTAAGGAATGCCCCATTTATCGCAAACCTTCTTCTGAACCTCGATGTACTCGTCCATATCGCCGCATCTGCCGGGAGTGCCGGTACGAAGCTTGAAGTTGAACACGAAAATAATGGTTGCTTCGGGATAGAGCTTCTTTGCATTGTAAAGCAGATGCTCCATGCCGCCCGCCATGGTGGTTCTGTCAAGATCCTCAATCACAGTCTCTTCTGCAGTACCGGGAGTCACGTCTCCAACAGGGCAAGCAGGTCTGCCGTCGAGAGGATAGAAGTCCCATGCATCGTTTACGCCACCCTCAAGAACAACGAAATCATACTTGGTCTTGTCGTTTGCGTAGTTGTTCATCATGTGGTTGTAAACCAGATTGGATCCGCGGCAGGTGGAAAGAGATGCACCGTCTGCACCGTAGTTCTTTCCGACGATCATCTGATAAGAGGTCTTGATTCTGTAAGGCCAGCCCTCACCGCGATAACCGGATGCCGCAACGATGGAGTCACCGAGGAAGAGTGCCTTCTTGCCTCTCAGAACCTCAGCGGGATCTGCGGGTAAAACAGGCTCATCCTTTGAGGATTCCTCGGGCGTGGGGGTGCCTTCGGGAGTGGGTGTTGCCTCAGCAGAGGGGCTCTTTTCGGGGGTGGGGGTAGCCGCATCCTCTTTGGAAGGAGACGAAGCTGCGTCCTCGGAAGGGGTATTTGCTTCGGGATCATCGGTGGTCTTTGCCACATCGGTACAAGCAACCAATGCAGGCACAACCATCAAAAGAACCAGAAGAAGTGCAATCAGTCTTTTCATGTTTTTTCCTCCAAGCGAAATTTTATTCATATGCTCTATTATTGTATCAAAAAAAAGTGAATTTGTCAATGCGTTTTTCTAAAAAGCAGGATGTTTGCCTTTTGTTCACGAATCATTCACCGCTTTTCCCTTTTCTTTCCAATATCAAATCGTTTATTCCAATGCCTGCCAGCCCCACAGCCCCCGTTAAAACGAAAACGAAAACCGAAAAGGCAAGATCGCCCTTTGACAGAGTGGCACCGATATAGGTAGAGCTGATAATGGAGGGGATGCGCGCCACCGTGACGATGAGCAAAAGGCGCAGCAGATCAATTTTCAAAAGAGGTGCAAAATAGGTGAGGATATCCTTCGGGGTGCCGGGAATGAAAAAGAGCAGAAAAAGCAGTCCGTCCCTTGCCGCCTTGTTTTTCAAAAAGCCCAGCTTTTCGTAGGGCTTGCTGTTGCCCACCCGATCCACCAGCCTCCGTCCCAGCTTCATCACCGTCAGATAGATGATCACCGTGCCGATGGCAACGCCCAAAAGACAGACGGCAAGTCCGCCAAGCGTGCCGCACATATAGCCGGCCAGGATCTCCATCGGCTCGCCCGGAAGAAAGGCAATCAGCACCTGAAGGATCTGCAAAAGCAAAACCGCAAGGTACTTAAACGCCCCCAGACGGTCCAGCGCCGCCTTGACGCTCATCAGCCGCTCCTCGGTCATCTCGCCGTTGAGCATCTTCAAAAAGGGATAGGCAAGCAGAGCGCCCG
>JAGBIB010000102.1 GCA_017935195.1 Clostridia bacterium | reverse complement strand
TGGATAAGATGGTGTGGAGAAAGTATTGATCAAAAAAAGAAAATCCTAAGAAAGGAGAGGTCGCAATGGATGGCACAAGCCGCTTGTTTTTTAACCTGCTTGGTCAGGCGGTAGGGGACGAGATCTGTAAAGCTGCCGAAGAGCTGTCCGAGCAGACCCTCCGAGAGCTCTTTCTCCTCTCCAAAAAACACGATCTTGCCCATTTGATCGGCTTTTCCCTTGAAAAAGCAGGCGCCCTTCCCGAAGGAAAGGCAAAGGAGCATTTTTCAAAGGAACAGATGCTTGCCCTTTACCGATACCGTCGGATGGAGTACGAATACGGCAGGATCTGCGCTCTGTTTGAAGCGGAGGGCATCGACTATATGCCCTTGAAAGGTGCGGTGCTTCGAGCCCTTTACCCCGAGCCATGGATGCGTACCAGCTGTGATATCGACCTGCTGATCAAGGAAGAACAGACCGACTCGGCCATTGCTCTTTTAAAAAGCAAGCTAAACTGCAAGAGCGATGGTCAAAAGACCTTCCACGACGTGCACGTCCATACCGAAAGCGGCGTGCATCTGGAGCTGCATTACAACATCAAAGAAGAACTTGACCCGATGGACGGGGTGCTTCTGCGGGTGTGGGACTACGCCCTGCCCGAGGAAGGACATCCCCACCGTCACCTGCAAAGCCCCGAGTATCTGGTCTTTCATCAGATCGCCCACGCCGCCTACCACTTCATCAAGGGTGGGTGCGGGGTAAGACCTCTGCTTGATCTGTGGCTTTTGAAGAAAAAGACGACCTTTGACGAAAAAAAGTTAGCTGCCCTCTTAAAGGAAGCGGGACTGTCCCTCTTTGCGAAAAATCTGTTTTTGCTGACGGAGGTTTGGTTTGAGGGCAGAGAGCATTGTCCGCTGACCTTAGAAATGGAAGAATACGTTCTTGGTGCCGGGGTGTACGGCACGGTGGAAAACGCCGTGGCAATGGGACAGGAAGGGGAAAACGGGAAAACGCACTATCTGCTTTCCCAGATCTTTATGCCCTATAAAAAACTGAAGGAGCGCTACTCCGTTTTAAAAAAGCATCCCCTGCTCTTCCCTTTTTTCACCGTGTACAGATGGTTTAAGATCCTCTTTTCCAAAAAGGAGCTTGCCTTAAAAACGGTGCAGTCAAACGGTAAGCTGAGCAAGGATCGGATCAAGCGGGTCAACACCTTAAAAAAAGAACTGGGTCTTTGAGTGCTCATAGGGTGTCTTCCAAATGCATTCTGCATTTGGAAGACACCCTCTTTTTTTATGTTTTTTAAAATTACCTATTGACAAGGTAGGTTATTTGTGCTATACTACATATACCTACTAAAGAGGTAAGAAAAAGAATCGGAAAGAGCCCTGCAGGAAGTACGCCCCTTCCCCTTGCTTTTCCGCGTAACGCTCTTTGAAGCAGGCAGAAAACAACAGCAAACAATGCGAAAGGAAGAAACCGTTATGGCAGGCATTTACACGTCTATCGATCAGCTCATCGGCAAAACGCCCCTTTTAGAGCTGACGCACATTGAAAAAGAACTGGAACTCAAAGCAAAGATCTTGGCCAAATTAGAGTATTTTAACCCGGCAGGCTCGGTAAAGGATCGGGTAGCACTGGCAATGATCAACGATGCCGAGCAAAAAGGACTTCTGAAAAAGGACTCGGTCATCATCGAGCCCACCAGCGGAAACACCGGCATTGGACTATCGTCGGTTGCCGCCGCAAGAGGCTACCGCATCATCATCGTGATGCCCGACACCATGTCGGTGGAGAGAAGAGTGCTGATGAAGGCCTACGGTGCCGAGCTGGTACTGACCGACGGCGCGCTGGGGATGACCGGTGCCATCAAGAAGGCAGAGGAGCTTGCCGCTGCCATTCCGCATTCCTTCATCCCCTCTCAGTTTGAAAATCCCGCCAATCCGCAGGCGCACTATATGACCACCGGCCCCGAGATCCTTGAAGACACCGACGGGCAGGTAGACCTGTTTGTGGCAGGCGTGGGTACGGGCGGCACGGTCAGCGGCGTGGGCAGATACTTAAAGGAACAGAAGCCCGGTGTCAAGGTGATCGCCGTAGAGCCTGCCTCCTCCCCCGTTTTGTCGGGCGGCAAGGCAGGTCCCCACAAGATCCAGGGCATCGGTGCGGGCTTCGTGCCCAAGGTGCTGGACACGGCGGTATACGACGAGATCGTTACCGTGAAAAACGAGGACGCCTTTGAAACGGGCAGGATGCTTGGAAAAAGCGAGGGCTTCCTTGCGGGCATTTCCTCGGGTGCGGCACTCTTTGCCGCCATCGATCTGGCAAAGCGCCCCGAAAACAAGGGGAAGACCATCGTGGTCCTTTTGCCCGACACGGGGGATAGATACCTTTCTACCCCTCTTTTTGCAGACTGAGCAACACAAAAAACGCCCCAAACGGGGGCATCTATGATCGGAGGTACCTATGATCTATCTTGACAATGCGGCAACCACCAAAATCAGCAAGACCGCACTTGAAGCAATGCTTCCATACTATGAAGAGATCTACGGCAACCCCTCAAGCCTTCATACCGCAGGACAAAGGGCAGCCGAAGCACTTCTTGACGCACGTACCCGTATGGCAAAGCTGCTGTCCTGCGCACCAAATGAATTGTATTTTACCTCGGGCGGCAGTGAAGCCGACAACCAAGCCCTGCTCACCGCCGCCGCAATCGGTGCCAAAAAAGGCAAAAAGCACATTATTTCCACCGCATTTGAGCATCATGCCGTCCTGCACACCCTTAAAAAGCTTGAAAAGGAGGGCTTTGAGGTCACTTTGCTGGACGTACACGAGGAGGGCATCGTTTCTCCCCTGCAGGTTGAAAACGCCATCAGAGAGAACACCTGCCTTGTGAGCGTGATGTACGCCAACAACGAGATCGGCACCATCCAGCCCATCAAAGAGATCGGTGCTATCTGCCGTGAAAAGGGCGTTTTATTCCACACCGATGCGGTGCAGGCGGCAGGACATCTTCATATCGACGTAAAAGAGCAAAGCATCGATATGCTCTCCCTTTCCGCCCACAAGTTCCACGGGCCC
>JAGBIB010000101.1 GCA_017935195.1 Clostridia bacterium | reverse complement strand
GCCGCCGCGATGGAAAAGGATGCCGCGGGCAACTTCAAGGTCAACGGACAGAAGGTGATGATCCCCTTCATCTACAAGTCCACCGACAATATGATGATCCAGATGTTAAAGCAAAAGGAGGCGGACTATTCCACCTCCGATGGTCAGGTTCTGATCTTCAACGATACCACCAAAGAAATTCTTGAAATGATCAGACAGCCCGCGGGCGACAGAGCCTTTTCCACCTTCAAGATCTCCAGCTATCCCGGCAACTTCTTGAACAAAGGGCAGTGCATCTTTGCCATCGACTCCACCGCAGGAGCAACGTGGATGGGGTCGGATGCACCGCTAAGTGACATTCACGAAAGTGAGAAGTACGACTTTGAAACCAAAGTGATGACCATTCCCCAGTTTGACGTGGACAACCCCAAGATGATCTCTCAGGGCCCCTCGGTCTGCGTCTTCAACAAGGAGGATAGCGGTGAGGTGCTTGCTTCCTGGCTTTTCACTCAGTATCTGTTGACAAACGAGGTGCAGATCGCCTATGCGCAGACCGAGGGTTACGTGCCCGTCACCTTAAAGGCGCAGGAAAGCGAGGAATACCAAAGCTATCTTGCCGCCGCGGGAAGCGACAACGATCTGCATTACAGCATAAAAATGGATGCCACAAAGCTCCTTCTTGACAACACCGCAAACACCTTCGTCACCCCCGTCTTTAACGGATCGGCATCCCTTCGCAGTGCGGCGGGTCAGCTTATTGAGGACGTGGCAAAGAGAATGCGCAGAAACGAAAAGGTGGACTATGATGAGGTCTTCAAGGAAGTGGGCGCTCTTTACCGTCTGGATCAGATTGAGAAAGGCGATGGTAAAAGAGAGCTGGGCGCTCTGCCCAATGGCTCAAAATGGCTCATCGGTACCCTTGCTGTGATCTGGATCGCCATCGGAGGGTACATAATCTTTGAAAATTGCAAAAAATTCAAAAAAAGGACTTGACTTCCTGAATATTTGCAGTATAATGGTATGGAACTTTTCAAGATGTCAAAAGAATTTTTAAAGATAAGGAGAAAAAACACATGAAAAGAATCGTAATTGCGCTTCTTGCTTTGGTTATGGTATTTGCTTGCGTTTCTTGCGACAACACCACAACCACCGACGAAACAGAAAAGCCTTCCGCAAGCGAGGGTACCTCTACCGAGGAATCCACCGAAGCTTCCACCGAAGCATCCACCGAAGAGTCTACCTCCGGCACTGAAGAGGTAACCGTAATGACCTATGCTGAGTTTGATGCTGCTGCCATCGATTCCAAGGTTTGCGTTGAGACCTATGTTCAGGCAAAGCAGGGCTGGTGGGAAAAGGACGGCCAGGGCGTTGGCACCTTCTACACCCAGAACGAAGAGGGCGCATATTTTGTCTATGAGATGCCCTGCACCAAGGCTGAGTACGATCAGCTGACCGCAGGCACCAAGATCCGTGTTGTTGGCTACAAGGCTGAGTGGTCGGGTGAGGTTGAGATCGTTGATGCAACCTTCGAGATCCTGGAGGG
>JAGBIB010000100.1 GCA_017935195.1 Clostridia bacterium | reverse complement strand
GGTGCGTTTGTCGGCACCACACAACATACCACAACTCTTTTTAGAAGTCCAGCTATTTTGCAAAATATTTTTAGGGGCGTTGGGGGAAATGATGTGGTATAACTTTTCGTTGGTGATAAAATCCACAAGATTGACCTTGGGAATCTTGTAAACTCTGCCCACCCGAAGCACCTCCAGCGCACCCCGATCAATGAAATCATAGATGGTGTTTTTGCTGCAACGCAGCGCCTTTGCCACGTCCTGTACCCGCATAACGTCGGGCAAATCCTTAAAATATTCCATTGCTGCAATTTTGATCATCAGCCTCGAACCTCCTCTCACAGGTAATCTGAAACGAATGCTTTTTTCTTCCTTACTGGGTCTTCCCATATTCTAAATCCTCGCTTTCTTATAAATAAAATCCTTGTTCGTTGTTTTCGTCCTCGGTTTGTTGTGCCGCACCGCGCGACTTGACCGAAATGCCCGCCTGCTCCAGCTCCATGACGGTGAGCCTGTCGCGCTCGGCAGGGGTATACTTGGGCTGCTGTCTTTGCTCGGGCGGCAGGAGCGCAAGGGCGTTTGTCAGCAGATCAAAGAGCCCGTGCCCCGTGGTGTAGCCCACCTTGGTGTCGATGTTGGTTACATACTCCTGATACTGCCTTGCCATCGGCGATGCGCACCCACCCATCGCATAGTACGCCTCCAGATTTTGCCGCAAGAGCTGCTCGGCAAAGAGCTTGCTGTCGCGGCACTTGTGCCCATCGGGCGTGGTGAACGTGATGTACTTGTGCCCCTCGCGCCAATCCACGCCGCAGCCGTGCATTTCCATTTGGAAGATAAATTCCTCACGGGTGGCAGTGCGGCACGCCACGCGATAGGCGAGGTTGCGCAAATCGCGCTTCCATTGCGGCATGCCGTTGTAGTCGGACTTCGTCTCGGTCTGCGAGATGCCGTACTCGCGGCAAAGCTTGTTGGAATACGCCTTGACGCGGAGCAGTTCCTCGCACGTTTGGTGGAATTTCTTACCCGTTTGGTAGCTAACAGAATTCATCACCAGGTGGTTGTGTAATGTATTCTATAAAGGGTAAAGTGAGTACGTCTCACAAAGCCTAATACAACATAGCTGTGACGGCTCATTTGTGGTGAATAGAACGGCAGTTATGAGGAAAGGAGCAATAAAAGCTATTCTCAACTGCTGAGAACCCACAAATCCATTACAGCGAAAGGAGTACAGTATGGAACTGCACTACAAACAAATCGGGGATCAGTTTTACCCCGAGCTTGAACTGCCCGAACAGACCGATTATGAGATCGGCAAGTACGGGAACTTACATCTCGCGTTTCTCAAAAATCACCGACGCGGGACTTACACCACCCTTTTAACAGAAGGCAGGCTCAACGAGCACCTTCACAGAATCGACGAGCAAGCGGCGGCACTGATGGAATCGGAGGTCAAAAAGTTTGCCGCCAAGAATGGCATCACCGAAGAACTGAAGGCGACAGATCAAATGCGCTGGGTGCAGGAAATGAATAACGTCCGCGCCTGCGCCGAGGAGTTTGTGCTGCGGAAGGTGATCTACAAATGATGGTACTGAAAGAATTATGGTACGGCAATATCTCCCCGAGCACCGATTGCAGAATTACCACAAAAGAAACGAAAGAATTGATGGGATATATTGCTACCCATCACGAAAACCTCGAAACCACGCTTGGTGAAAAGCAAAAGGACATTTTGCAGAGGTTTGACGATTGTTGGTCGGAGCTATCCGAGATCAACAAGCGAGAGATATTTACATACGCCTTTCGGCTCGGCGCGAGGATTATGCTTGAAGTGTTACAAGGTGAAACATTGTAATATGCTTCAAAGGAGAAACCTATGGCTAAAAAGGTAAACGCATATATCGCCAAACTCATAGAGATCATACCCATAACTGAGGCAGAGGAAAACGAATGGTCTTGGCGAATGAGATACGTCGGGATAGAGGGTGTTCTCGGAATGTTTGAAAGCGAACACAAGCACCCGGGCAAACAATTTTTGTATATCGAGGATATAAACGGACGCTATCTCAAAACAAGCTGCGGAACGTATGAATACTGCGAGGATTATCTGATCTTCACGACAAAGCATAGCATTTATACGTTTCAAATATATTCATAACGTTGCGGCGGTGGAAAACAAATTTCCACCGCCATTTCAATTTTTGGGCTGTTTTTACGAACAGCCTTATATTTTTGCCCCTTTCGCTGCCTACCACTTAGAGGGACATTTGTTTTCAAAGATTTTTTCGTCCAAATCCGAAAGAAGTTCCCAATTGAATATTAGAGGACGTGTCGGGTTTTGCCCGTTCTCGTCGGCTACTACTTGAGGGCGCAAAAAATTTCTTCAACTTTTTTGAAAAATATTTCGGCCAAATTCAAAAAAAGTAAGCAACGTAATAGTGAGGGGTATAAAATTGGCGTTTTCACCGGCTACAACTTAGAGGGACTTTTATTTTCAAAACTTTTTTCGTCCAAACCCGAAAAAAACTCCCAACTTAATATTAGAAGGGTGGCGGGTTTTAGCCGTTCTCGCTGGCTACCTATTGAGGGGATAATTATTTTTTCAAAATCTTGC
>JAGBIB010000099.1 GCA_017935195.1 Clostridia bacterium | reverse complement strand
CTTTTAAGCAAAGCAAACCGGCTACGCAAAAGCCATTTTCTCCAAAAATTTTGGGAGATCCAAGAACCTTTTTAGAAAAAGGTTCTTGGCGGATCCCTAAGGCAGCGCCTTAGGCGAACACTTCCCTTTAAGCAAAACAAAACGGCTTCGGTAAAAACCAAAACCGTCCAAAGTTTTTTAAAAGGGGTTCGGGGAAAACCCTTTTTTCAAAAAGGTTTTCCCCGTAAAAAACGCTCTTTCTTACACCAAAGCCTTCACCGACTCGGAGCAAGCGGCAAGCTTGGCGTTTGCCTCTTCTGCGGTGGCGCCGTTCATCAGCAGGTAGATCTTCACCTTGGGCTCGGTACCCGAGGGGCGTACCAGCACCTTGTTGCCGCCCTCAAGGGTGTAGGACAGCACGTCGGAGGTGGGCAGTCCGGTGGGCTCCACCTTGCCGCACTCGATGCAGGTCACGGTGCCTTCCTTGTAGTCGGCAACCGACAGCACCTTCATTCCGCCAAGCTCCTTGGGGGGATCCTTGCGGATGGATGCCATCAGAGCCTTCATCTTTTCCTGACCGTCAAAGCCCTTCATCACCAGGTTGTCGGTTCTTTCCGCAAAGAAGCCGTACTTTTCGTACATTGCCTGTCTTGCATCGCCCAGCGTCATGCCCTTCTTCTTGTAGTATGCCGCCATTTCGATGATGAGCATGGTGGCAACCACGGCATCCTTGTCTCTTGCATAGGAGCCCTTCAGATAGCCGTAGCTCTCCTCAAAGCCCAGAATGTAGGAGCCGTGACCGCTCTCCTCGCTGTTCTTGATCACCTCGCCGATGTACTTGAAGCCGGTGAGCACCTGATAGAGCTTGACGTCAAATCTCTCGCAGATCTTCACAGCCAGGTCGGTGGAGACGATGGTCTTGACAGCGTAGGGCTCGGGGGGCATGGTGCCGTTTTCGCTGTGTGCCGAAAGGATGTAGTCCAGCAGCAGTCCGCCCATGCAGTTGCCCGAGATGGTCTCGAATTTGCCCTCGGCATTTCTTGCCATCACGCCCACGCGGTCGGCATCGGGGTCGGTGGCAACCACCAGATCGCTTCCGATCTCCTCAGCCAGCTTCACGCCCAGCGCAAAGCCCTCGGGGTTTTCGGGGTTGGGGGAAGCCACGGTGGGGAAGCTGCCGTCGGGCAGCGACTGCTCCTTCACGGTGTAAAGCTGGGTCAGACCCGTTCTCTTCAAAACCTCGGGCACGAGACGGTAGCCTGCGCCGTGGAAGGGGGTGTAGACCACCTTCAGATCGTCTGCCATAGCGGGCACGATGGCAGGGTCAACCTGCTCCGCAATCACCTTGCTGAGGTACTTTTCGTCAAAATCCTTGCCGATAACGGTGATCTTGCCCTCCTTGACCGCTTCGTCAAAGTCCACTTCCTTTACACCTGCGAAGATGTCGGTCTTCTCGATGTAGGAGGAGATGATGTCGGCCTGCTGGGGAGAGATCTGGGCACCGTCCTCGAAATAGACCTTGTAGCCGTTATATTCCTTGGGGTTGTGGGAGGCGGTGATGTTGATGCCGGCAATGCAGCCAAGCTCACGGGTTGCGTAGGACACCATGGGGGTGGGGCGCAGCTCGTCGAAGATGTAGACCTTGATGCCGTAGGCGGCAAGCACGCAGGCCGCCTTCTTGGAGAAGGCCTCGGCGTTGATACGGGAGTCGCATCCGATGATGACCCCCCGCTCCTCCGCCTTTAAGTCGTGGATGTAGTCGGCAAGACCCTTGGTGGCTCTTGCCACGGTGTAGACGTTCATGGCATTCAAGCCCGCCATCATGATGCCGCGAAGACCCGCAGTGCCAAAGGAGAGTCCGCTCTTGAAGCGGTATGCGATCTCCTCTTCGTTTCCTTCAAGGGCTTTTAATTCCTTGACGGTCTCGGGGTCGGCATTTTCCAGCCATCTCCGGTATTCTTTCATAAAATCGTTCATTGGTAGAGTCCTCCGTTTCATTTTTTGATATATTTGATCGGCACATGCCGGAAGAGACGATTTTTCAGCTGTTTTTTGCGAAATGGTTTTTTGAAAAGCGCATACTTTTGAGCAAGGTCGGGAAGTGTTTTTGGCAAGTGGGAAAAGGTGGGCTTTTGGCGGGGCGCATCCCGCAAGGGGTGCTCCCTTTATTCGATCAGCTCCGCCTTGTCGTAAAAGCCGCAGATCGAGCTTTCGGGTAGACAGAGGCGTAAAATGCCGCAAAAGAGACGGAGATCCTCCCCGTTTCCCTGCAAAGTAAAGCGGCAGAAGACGGTCTGCTCCCCATCGGTCGGCTCCGAAAGGCCTCTTAGGGGGGCGGGCAGAGCCGAAAGGAGGCGGCAACGATCGGCCCGTTCTAGCGTTTTTTCTATACGACGTCTGCTTCCGGCTGTCATGATCTCCAAAAAATTTGCTTCGCTTGAGGGGCGTAAGGCGCAGGAAAGCAGAAGGTAGACGGTGTTTTGCGTGCCGTCGTCTACCAAAAACAGACGGCATTTTTTAAGATCGTATTCGTCAATGAGGCGGGAGATGCCCTGCAGGGGCAAGCGGTCCTCGCCCATGTAGGGCAGCAGACAACCCTGTCTTTTGCCCTCGGCGGCTTGAGCGCAGGCATCCTCGAAGTCATCGGCATAGTAAACGGCGGTGCCTTCCTCAATAAGAGGAAGCACGGCCTCTGCAAGGTGGCTTTTCACATAGCAAAGATCCTTGGGAAAGGGGAGCGTTTCGATTTGAAAAACGGGAAGGTTGATCCCTCTTTCGACAGCAAGATTGCAAATTTTGAGGGCAATTTCCACGGCAAGACCGTCCTTGTCAAGGATTCTCGGATCTGCCTCCAGCAGATACTCGGTAAAAAGAGTGATGCACTCCTCCGCCTCTTTTTTCTCACGCATTTTGGCAAGGAGATGCTCTGCGCTCTCCAAAACGAAGAGATCGATAAAGGCGTTTGCCCGAGAAAAGGTCTGTTCACTTTTTTCAAGAAGTCCGCGCAAAGCGAGAAGAGCAGAGTGATCCATAGGCGTGCCTTTCCTTTGTTTTTGCGTTTTTTGCGGTTTTGTTTGGTTTTCATGGGGCATCCCTTCCCGCGAGGGGAAGTCCGCAAGCACCCCCCGACGAGGGTGACCCTCCCCCTTGCCAAAGGGGGCTTTGGTGAAAAGTGCGGAGTGCGGTTGAGTTCAAAATCCACAGATTTTGAACTCCGGCGAAGTGCGGAGTTTGTGCCGTTTACAAATAAAGCAAGCCCTTTTAAACCGAGCAAAACGGCTACACAAAAACCAAAACCGTTCAAAGCTTTTGAAGATCCAAGAAACTTTTCACGAAAAGTTTCTTGGCGGATTCCTAAGGCAGAGCCTTAGGCAGGGTTTGGGACAGCGTCCCAAAGCAAACCCCTTTAAACCGAGCAAAGCGGCTACACAAAAACCAAATCCGTTCAAAGCTTTTGAAGATCCAAGAAACTTTTCACGAAAAGTTTCTTGGCGGATTCCTAAGGCAGAGCCTTAGGCGGGGTTTGGGACAGCGTCCCAAAAACGATCTCTTTAAGCCGAGCAAAACGGCTACACAAAAACCATTTCCTCTCAAAGTTTTTGGAAGTCTTGAAACCTTTTTACAAAAAGGTTTCAAGCAGGGTTTGGGGCAGAGCCCCAAATCAATCCCTTGGGCGAAGCCCCGCGAATCGAAACGCTCAGTCCAAAAAGAGATCGAGCAGACCCAGAGCCACGGCGCTTTCCACCACGGGCAGAGCGCGCAGACCGATGCAGGGATCGTGACGGCCCTTGATAGTCAGCGTTTCGTTTTCACCGGTTTTCAGGTTGACGGTGGGCTGGGGCTTGAAAATGGAGGGGGTGGGCTTGAAGGCGACCTGCAAAAGCAGGGGTGCGGAGGTGGTCATACCGCCCACGATCCCGCCGCAGTTGTTGGAAAGGAGGGTGACCTCGCCCTTTTCGTTGTAGGCGTAGCCGTCGTTTGCCCTGCTTCCCTGCATTTGGGGAAAGGCAAAGCCCTGCCCGAACTGCACGCCCTTGACAGCGGGAATGCCAAAGAGGATGGAGGATAGCACCCCTTCCACACCGCGGAACATATGGGTGCCCAGACCCACGGGCAGTCCGGTGGCGGCGCATTCGATGAGCGCACCCACGGAGTCGCCCTCAGCGGCGGCAGAGCGGATCTCTGCCTTCATTTTTTCGCCCGCCTCCCCATTGATCACGGGAAAGTCGGAGGATCGGAGTCTATCAAAAAGCGTCTCTGTGGCGGCATTTTCCAGGGTTTCAAAGGGGCAATCGGCGGCATTTCCCACCTGCAGAAGGTGTGAGGCGATGCCCACGCCCTTCTCCTTCAGATAAAGCATTGCAAGAGCGCCTGCAAAGACCATAGGGGCGGTCAGCCTGCCCGAGAAATGCCCGCCGCCTCGAAGATCCATCTGCCCGTCGTACTTCACGTAGGCGGGATAGTCGGCATGGCTGGGGCGGGGCAAGATCATTTCCCCGTAGTCGGAGGAGCGCTGGGAGGTGTTTAAAATCTCCATTTCGATGGGTGAGCCGTCGGTAAACCCGTCGCTGAGGCCGCTTTTGACGATGGGGCGGTCGGGCTCTTTTCTTTTGGTGGCAAATTCGCCGCCCGGAGCACGGCGTGCCATCATTTTTAATATGAATTCTTCATCGTAGCGTACCCCTGCGGGAAATCCCTCGATGCGTACGCCGATATGCGGTCCGTGGGATCTGCCGAAGATGGTAATGCGGCAGTTTTGTCCCCAGGAGGAGTAAACTTCGTTCATAGGAAAACCTTTTTTAGTTGTATTTGTGAGCTTTCAAAGCTTCACTGTGGGCGGGGAGAGCATAGAAAAGTGCGGAGTTTGTGCTGTTTGCGGACAGGGAAAGCCCTTTTAAACCGGGCAAAACGGCTACAAAATACACCAAAACCGTCCAAAATTTTTGGAAATCCAAAAACCTTTTTATAAAAAGGTTTTTGGCGGATTCCTAAGGCAGAGCCTTAGGTGATCAAAGTCCGTTTTCGATGGTCTTAAAGCTGCCTGCAAGGAACTTTTTCAGCTCCTCGGCGGTCAGGGGGCGCTGGGAAAGGAGCGCAAGGGCGTAGATTTGCGCGGCGGCATCCTTCCTCTTTTCCTCGTCGGTGCAGTCGGCAAGCTTCTTTAAAAGGGCGTTTGAGCCGTT
>JAGBIB010000098.1 GCA_017935195.1 Clostridia bacterium | reverse complement strand
ATCCTAAGTCTGGCGCGTCTGCCAATTCCGCCACACCCGCGCAACACGCGCGATATGCTTGCGCACGTGTGTTAGTATACCACTTTTTTTTTAAAAATGCAAGAGCTTTTTTGGCTTTTTCTTGCGCTTTCTCCGTGCCTTTATCTCGTTCTTACCCCTTTAAAGCGGCATCCGCTCCCCATTTCAGCTCCTCTTCCAGATTTTCTATGCTGCTGTGCTTGCCGCCGACCTCCTTCAGCCATCCTCCAAGGAGCGCACATCTGTCAAAGCTCTCCCTTCCAAGCACCTCGTCGCTTTTTGTGCAGAGGGTAAAGGATTTGCTGTTTTTTGCGGGTGCGCTGAGTGCCTTATATTCTTCAAGGAAGTCCCTTTTTATGGGAGATTCTGTGATAACGGTGCAAAGATGTGGGTCAAGGCAGGGGTTGGTCAGCAGGCAGGGCACACCGCACTTTCTTGACAGCTGCTCTGCCACCCATCCGCCAAGGCTCTGTCCCACGAACACCACGGGACCGCCGTCCTGTCCGTATTTCTTGAACAGGATGCCGCATCGGGTGAGAATATGCGAGGGCGATTCCTTCAGATAATCGATCTGAGGCGAAACGATCTGCGCTTCCCTAAACAGTGCGCCCAGCGCTCTGCAGTTTTTGTTGTCTGCATCGCCCATAAAGCCGTGGAAATTGATGAAGGTGGGAGGGGTGTTCACGCATTGCTCCTTTCTGTTTCGGGTGCTTTTTGAGGTGAATGAGGTTTATTCTTCTACGAAGACGATGGATTCGATGATCACCGGGGAAAGGGGGGCGTTATTGTAGGGATTGACCGCCGCAGCGGCGATGAGATCCACCACCATCATCCCCTCGATCACCTCGCCGAAGGCGGCGTATTTGCCGTCGCCGTAATCGTAGGTGCTTTGGCAGATGAAAAACTGGGAGGAGGCACTGTCCATATCCTCTGCGCGCGCCATGGAAACGGTTCCTCTGACATGCTTGATGTCGTTTTGTATGCCGTTTTCGGAAAACTCGCCCTTGATGGTGGGCGCATTTTTCCCTCTTCCACCCTGAATCATAAAGCCTTCAATAATGCGGTGGAAGGACAGTCCGTCATAGTAGCCCTTCGCCACCAGACCCTTGAAATTGGAGACGGTGAGGGGGGCTTTTTCGGGATAGAGGCGGATCTTTATCTTGCCGTAGTCTTTCACGGTCATCAGTACGATGTCGGGCTTTTTGTCGCTTTCTTCAGAGCCCGAACCCTTTCCCTCTTCATTGCAGGCGCAAAGGGGGGGAATGAGCAACGAAAGCAGGGTAAGAAGGGCAAGAATTCTTTTAAAAACGTTCATTTTAAAGATCCTTTCTGTTTTTAATCCTTTTCAAGATAGTAGGTCGCCACCATATCGGCGTGGGAGAGGGCAAAGGCAAGGGGGTAGGTTTCAAAAACGGTGCCGATGTCTCTCTTATCCTCAATGCCCGAAAAACCCATATGATAGCGGATGGCAAAGGCCTCTTCTCTGGTCAGTCTCATAAAGCCCGAAAGGATATACACCGACTTTTCGCCGTGTCCGTAGGGCAGGGGGTCGGAAAATTCATAGTAGGGCACGCTCTTCCACACACCCCGCTCATCCTTCACGTTGCGGGAGGACACCTTGTAGCAGCCTGCCTTGCAAAGATCGTGGAGCAAAGAAACGATGGCGACCGTTTCCTCCGAATAGGAAAAGCCCAGCGCCTTTGCCTGGGGGCTTTCAAGAAAGGTCACAAGGCAATCGTAGACGTTTAGGGAGTGGTCACACAGCCCTCCCTCGTAGGCACCGTGATAGCGTGCGGAGGCGGGGCAGGTGAAGAAATCAGACTGATTCTTCAGATATTCCAGCAGCTTGTCGCTGCCTTCTCTCTTGATTTTTTTGGTGTATATTTCTATAAAACGTTCTCTTCCGTTCATAGCGGCAGACTCCTTCAAAACTGTATTTTGGTTTCGCAGTAAAATTTATTTTATTTTAACACACTTTCCACAAAAAAGCAAATAAAAAAGCAGGTATTTCGAGCAAAAAAACTTGATATTTCAAAAAAAATAATGTATAATGAAGAGGTAATTTGGAACGAAACGAAAGGGCGGATAGATCAATGAACGAAACGAAGAAGTATTTGAGCAGACTGACGGCGTTTTTGCTTTGCGCCGTGCTGCTTTTTGGTGCTATGGTCACGGGGGCGTTTGCCGACGAGGAATCGCAGGCGCTTTCAGAAAAGGAGGCGGCAGAGGCTCTTCTTGAAAACGATCATCCTGCCTACGCGACTTTGTGTTCTGACATTGAAGAGGGACGTCGGAGCGTTGATATTTCTTCCTACAATTTGAGCGAATACGAAGCGGAGCGGATGATGGAACGGGTGGTTTACGATCATCCCGAGTATTTCTATCTGAACGTGTCCTATAGCTACAGCCTTGACTGGCAGGGCAACGTGACCATTCTCTACTTCACCTACCATTACGAGGGAGAGGCGCGGCAGGTGGCCATTGAAGAATACGAAAGCTTGATGGAAGATCTGTATGCCTTGGGCTCTGAGGAGTGGAGCGATCTGGAAACGGTGCTTTTTTATCACGATTATCTTGCGGCGCATTATGCGTACGATGCCGAGCTGGCGATCTTTGATGCCTACACCTTCGTAAAAACGGGAGAGGGCGTTTGCCAGTCTTATGCGCTGGTCTTTGATGCGCTGATGAGCCATTATGAGATCCCCTGTACCTTTGCGCAAAGTAAGAACCTCAATCACATCTGGAATCTTGTCTTCTTGGACGGTGAGTGGTATTACGTTGACGTGACCTGGGATGACCCGATGGTATATAATCGGGGCGAAAACGTGGACCGCCCGGGCAGTGCGATGCACGACTATTTTCTGTTAAGTGCAAGTGAGGATCTGGAGGCACATTTCACCTCCCGCGGCAAGCAATCCGACCTGTTTACAGGAGCGGAGATCACTCCTGCGGCAAAGGCGCATCCCTACAGTCACGTCTGGAAAGATGCCACCGCTCCCTTCGTGGAGGCAGGCGGTCATTTTTACGGCATCGTGGTGAGCGTGGATCAGGGAGGCAAGGTGGAAAGCGCCCGTTTTGCGGAGGTGAATTTTGACAAGGGTGCGCAGATCACCGGCTATGAGGATCTGCCTCTCCATTGGTTCGTGGCGGGAGACAATTCCCACGCATATCCCGGCAACTATAGCGGTCTTTGTACCGACGGACGGTACGTGTATTACAGTACCGATTCTGCGGTATACAAATATGATTCTAAAAGCGGTACCCGCAGTACGGTGGATTGTTCCGCCGTCGACGGCAATCAGACCAGGATCTATTCTCTGCGCTTTGAGCAGGGCAAGCTGGTGGCATACACCTGCCCCAACCCCAACGGCTCCTTTGTTGGAACCGTTCTTGAAAACGCCCTGCCCGTGTATTACACCGTAACGTGGGTGGTGGACGAGGATGAGTTTGTCTTCTATGTAGAGGAGGGAACCGTGCCCTCTTTCCCCGGATCCACCTTCAAGGAGGGGGAAAACGGCATCAGCTATCAGTTTATGGGTTGGGATCCGATGATAGTGCCTGCCCATGCCGATGCCACCTATACGGCCATCTACGCCGTGATCAAGGAATATCTTCCCGGTGACGTGAGCGGAGACGGAGAGGTATCCATTTCCGACGTGACGGCTTTGCTGAATTATCTGTCAAGCCCCGACACGGCGCAGGTGAATCTTGCGGCAATTGACCCCAACGGTGATGGAGGCACGACCATTTCAGACGTGACTATTCTGCTCAACTATCTGGCAGGAGAGGCCGTCGAGCTCAACTGACCTGAAAGGATCGTGCCCTTGCGGCAGATCCGATCGGTGCATATTTATAAAGTATTTCTGTCTGCGCACATCCAAGAAAAAGGAGGTTGGCGTGAAAAATATAATAGCAATACCCAAGACCGCATTGTTTATATCGGCTTTGCTTCTGACGGTGATTTTGGCCGTTTGCGGCTTTGTGGCAGGGTCCTTGGCGGAAGATGACCAAATGCAAGCGCCCCCCTTGGCCTATGGGCAGACCACAGACGGAAGTGGTGTGGTGGTGTATGGCATCGGATCCTTTAAAGGGGATGTGCTGACCGTGCCCGAAAGCTACGGAGGTCTGCCCGTGGTGGCGATCTCCTCCCGTGCCTTTATCAACAATACCACCCTCCAAGCGGTCTATCTGCCCGATTCGCTGACCTCTATCGGAGAGGAGGCCTTTAAAAATTGCACGGCCCTCTTTGATCTGGCTCTGCCCGAGGGACTTTCATCGCTGGGAGACGGAGCATTTGAGGGTTGTACGGGTCTTTCCTTTTTGATGTTGCCCACCTCCATGAAGGAGGTTGCCCCCCGTGCCTTCAAAGGGTGTACGGGACTTTGTGAGGTCTATTTTTTTGACGGATTGGAGCGGATTGGAGAGGATGCCTTCAGAGATTGTACGCTTTTGCAAAGCGTGACCCTTCCTTCAGGCTTTCGAGAACTGGGGGCAAACGCCTTTCGGGGCTGCTCGGGACTGCTGTTTGTCTCCTTGGGTTCTGATTTGAAGGAGATCGGAGGCGGTGCCTTCTACGAATGCTCTTCTCTTAGCGAGGTGAGTTTTCCCGCCTCTCTTGAAAGGGTGGGGGATTCCGCCTTTGCCCTTTGTTCATCTCTTTCCTCGTTGACCTTTTCAAAGGAGGGGGCGGTGACCCTTGGTGAATGGGTGTTCGGCTCTTGCTCGGCGCTTGAGACGGTTACGTTGCCCGAGGGAATCGTTATGGACGATTATTGCTTCATCGATTGTACCGCCTTAAAAGATGTGTCCTTGCCTACAAGCCTTGATAAGCTGCCAAACGGCACCTTTGAGGGATGCACGGCGCTCAGATCGGTGGCGTTGCCTGAGGGACTTTCCAATGTGGGCGATTTTGCATTTTATAAATGCGGAGAGCTGGAGCTGGCTCTGCCCACCACGGTCAACAGAGTGGGCGGAAGTGCCTTTGACGGCTGTGAGATCGCTGATCTGAAATATGGAGGAAGCATTTACAACTACAGAGCCATGACTGTTTGCCCCGAAAATGAAGCGCTGAAGATTCTTCTTGACAAGATTTTTGAGGGGATTTTGCCCGAGGATCTGAACGGAGACGGAAGTGCCACCATTTCGGACGTGACCTTCCTTTTGAATCTCCTTGCAGGACTTGAAAAAGGGGAGGGCGACTTGAACGGAGATGGTGGGATCACCATTTCGGATGTGACGTATCTGCTCAATTATCTGTCGAGCGGAAAATGACATTATAAAGCAAAAAATGCTGTCGGTGAACCGACAGCATTTTTTTGCTTTGTTATTTTGTTCCGAAGAGTCTGTCACCCGCATCGCCAAGACCGGGCAGGATGTAGCCATGCTCGTTGAGGCATCTGTCAAGGGTGGAAACGTAGATCTTCACGTCGGGATGGGCTTCTGCGACTCTTGAAACGCCCTCGGGCGCACCAATGATCGCCATAAACTTGATGTGCTTGCAGCCTCTCTTCTTTAAAAGGTCAATGGCGTCGCAGGCACTGCCGCCGGTGGCAAGCATGGGGTCTACCAGCAGGACCATCTTGTCCTCTTCGTCGATATCGTAGGGCAACTTGCAGTAGTAGGACTGGGGCTGGAGGGTTTCCTCGTCGCGGTACATACCGATGTGGCCCACTCTTGCCGAGGGGAAGAGGGCGTGGATGCCGTTGACCATGCCAAGACCCGCCCGCAGGATGGGCACGATGGCAACCGAGTTGTCTTTTACCACCTGCTGGGTGCAGGTCTCAAGAGGGGTCGTGACCTCTTTTTCCACGGTGGGCACGTCCTTGAAGCATTCGTAGGTCATCAGGGTGGTGATCTCCTCCACCAGCTCGCGGAACTCCTTGGTGCTGGTCTTCTCGTCGCGCAGGATGGCGATCTTGTGTCTGATGAGGGGATGATCGAAAACGACCACGTTATCGTAATTCTTCATAAATCTTATTTCCTTTCGGCAGCCTTATTTGGATTTTTTGAACTTGGTGAGGATGACGTTGGTGAGGATCCCCAAGATCAGCGCACAGGCGGTGGGGGTGATGAACACCTTGCCTGCGATCGCCATAGCCATACCGCCGATACCGGGGATCAGGATGGCAGAAACGGTGAACAGATTGGCATTGTCCTCAAGATCCACCTTCTGGATCATCTTCAGACCCGAAACGGCGATGAAGCCGTAGAGAGTGATGCACACGCCGCCCATCACGCATCCGGGGATGGAATCAAGGAAGGCAACGAAGGGAGAAACGAAGGCAACCAGCATTGCAAGAATGGCGGTGGTGGTGATGGTGATGACCGAGGCGTTTTTGGTGATGGCAACGCAGCCTACCGACTCACCGTAGGTGGTGTTGGGGCATCCGCCAAAGAGGGCACCTGCAAGAGAGCCGATACCGTCTCCCAGCAGGGTTCTGTGAAGACCGGGATCCTCGATGAGATCCTTGCCGATGATGGAGGACAGGTTCTTGTGGTCTGCAAGATGCTCGGCAAATACCACGAAGGCAACGGGGGCATAGGCAATGGCAACTGTGGCAAGATAGCTCCAATTGAAGGAAGAAAGTCCCTTTGCCGCATCAAGGAAGGTAAAATCGGGCAGGGTGAGGAAGGTGGACAGGCTTACCCCGTCGGCAACCAGTGCCTCAAAGGGCGCAAAGTCAATGATCATCAGCGATTCGTTGCCGGTTGCCATACCGATGAGGGTGAACACAAGACCGGTGAGATAGCCTGCCAGAATACCGATGATGAAGGGGATGAGCTTGACGAGCTTTTTGCCGTAAACCGAGCAAAGAATGATGACGGTGAAGGTGACCAGCGCGCAGATGACCGACACCCAGGTGGCGGCTTTCATTTCAAAATAGCTGGACAGACCGAAGTCCACCTTGTTTCCGTAGGAGAAAACGTCGTTGACTGCCGCACCCGCAAGAGAAAGACCGATGAGGGCAACGGTGGGGCCGATGACTGCGGTGGGCATCACCTTATTGATCCACTTGGTGCCTGCCAGCTTGACGACCAGCGCCAAGATCATGTAGACAAGCGCCGCAAAGGCAGTACCCAGCACCAGACCGAGATAGCCCAGCGTGCCGTTACCTGCCGCACCGGCAAACGCCGCCAGCATGGGGCCGATGAAGGCAAAGGAGGAGCCCAGAAAAACGGGGCTGCGGAATTTGGTGAAGAGCTGATAGACCAGCGTGCCCACGCCTGCGCCGAAGAGGGCAGAGGAGGCGGACATCCCGTTGCCGACGATCATCGGAACGGTGATGGTGGCAGCCATGATCGCAAGGAGCTGTTGGAAAGCGAAGATCAGAAGCTGAGGAAATTTGGGTTTGTCGTGGATGTCGTAAACGAGCTTGGTTGACATAATAGGATCCTCCAAAGTTATTCTATGGGGCAATGCGCTTGCCCAACATCTGTCATTATACTCGCTTTTTTTACAAAAGTCAATTGCTTTCGTGTAGTTTGTAAAATGAAGGTTGATCTTTTTTGTCGGCAAGCAAAAGAGGCAAGAACGCTTGACAACCTTTTTGATCCATGATACAATGAACTCATCAAGATGGTTTGGAGGCGCAAATGAGCGAGCAGAAGATCCTTGAAGGTATTGAAAGAGAGCTGGAGGCACTTCCCGGACACGTGGGCTTTTACTATAAAAATCTGGTGACGGGAAAGGAATACGGCGTTAGGGAGGAGGAGATCTACTCTGCCGCCAGCGTGATCAAATTCCCGCTGTTTTTGCATATTTTAGCCGAATGTGAGCAGGGAAGGCTGTCCCTTGACGAGGAGATCGTCACCGAGGAAGAGGACAAGGTGCCGGGTTGCGGGGCGATCAGCCTTTTTACGGGCAGGGTCAAAACCGATCTGCGCACCCTCTGCCGTCTGATGATCTGCATCAGCGACAACACCGCCACCAACCGCCTCATCCGCCACTGCGGATTTGAAGAGATCGAAAGAGGCTTTGTGGCAATGGGTCTTGAAAAAACGAAGATCCGCCGTTACCTTTTTGATGCGGAAAGCTCGGCAAAGGGCATTCGCAACACCATCAGCCCCAAGGAGCTGGGACTGCTTTTTCAGCGCCTTTACAGAGGCGAGTTTGTCAGCCGTGAGGTCAGCGACTACGCCCTTGACGTTCTGCTTGACCAGCAGATCGGGCATAAGCTGGGAGGAAAGCTTGAGGACGTTGCCATTGCCCACAAGACGGGGGAGGACAGCGGGCTGAGTAACGATCTGGGCATCGTCTATGCTGAAAAGCCCTTCGTGCTCTGCTTTACGGGCCATCAAACCGACGTTTACCCCTTTGAAGACCTGATGCGCCGCGCGGCTTACGATCTGTATATGGTCAATAATGAGGACTGAACGAAAGCGTTCCTTTAAGAGATCTTTTTCGTTTTTTGAAAAGTAATCAAAGGAAGAGGAGGGATGATCGATGAAAAAAGAACGTGACGCTATGAAATACCCCAAGGAAGACCTTTATGACAAATACCATCCCACCAAGGGCGACACATCCGAAGGGCAGTGGCAGACGGTGCTGTTTGGCATTTTGGGGGTGATCCTTGCCATAGGAATGTTTTTTCTCTATGCTTTTTATAGACATCTGACTTGGCTGATGATCGGACTTTGCGTGCTCAGCGTGCTGTATGCCTACGTGGAGCTTAGTCAGCTGTTTATCAGAAAATACTGGTTTCGAGGACACAGACGCATAGCGGTTCTGGGCGCTATGGTGCTTTACTTCATCGTGATGGCGGTGCTTGTTTCTATCGTCTGCAGTTATTTTGATATTTTTCACCCGACTGCGCTTTACGTTCCCTTTTTTCTGATGCCCCCGATGTACACAGTGCTCGGTGTGCTTTACTTCGTTTTGCGCGGAATAGCAGAATGATATAAGAAAATGAGCCAACTGTTTTTGGACAGTTGGCTCATTCGTGCGTATCGATAAACTTCTTTTCAAAAGAAAACTGGGTTTTAAACCACCCATTCTTCCAAAGTTTTTGAAGGTTTTTAGGAAACTTTTTACAAAAAGTTTCCTGAATGGGGGTTGGGGCAAAGCCCCAAATACCTTTTTTTACAGAATGAAACACGGCAACGAGCGGTTTTTACCAATCGTTGCCGTGTATTATTTTATTTCACGTTTGCTTCCACGAATGCGCGTACAGCCGCCAGCGCGTCTGCCACCTTTTCGGGGTTCTTACCGCCTGCCATAGCAGAGTCGGGTCTGCCGCCGCCACCGCCGCCGCAGATGGTCGCCGCGGTCTTTGCGATGTTGCCCGCGTGCATGCCCTTGGCAATGGCATCCTTGCCGCAGGAGGCGATCAGGTTGAGCTTGCCGCCGTTGACAACGGCAATCAGCGCAACGCTTGCGGGATCCTCGGCTCTCAGATTGTCGCACACGTTTCTGACTGCATCGGGTGCGGTGTCGGAAACGGTTGCCAGAACCAGATGAACGCCCTTGATCTCTTCCTTGTTTGCGGTGATGGAGGAGAGCTTTTCAGCGGCGATCTTGGCTTTCAGCGCCTCGTTTTCGCTGTTGGCGCTCTTGAGCTCGCCCTGAAGCTGTGCCGCTTTTTTAGCGATATCGTTGATGTTCTGAACCTTCAGCTCCTTTGCGGTCTCGGCGATCAGCGCTTCCTTTTCGGCAAGAAGCTGTAAAACGCCAAGTCCGGTGGTGGCTTCGATTCTTCTCACGCCTGCCGCAACCGAGCTTTCGGAAATGATCTTGAAGAGTCCGATCTCGGCAGTGTTCTTTACGTGAGTACCGCCGCACAGCTCGGTGGAGAGATCTCCCATCTTTACCATACGAACGGTCTTGCCGTACTTCTCGCCGAAGAGCGCCATTGCGCCTGCCTTCTTGGCACTTTCAATGTCGGTCTCGATGGTTTGCACCTCTGCGCCTGCGTTGATCATCCGGTTGACCAGATGCTCAACTTCAGTCAGCTCCTCCTTGGTCAGGGGGGCGTAGTGAGAGAAGTCAAAGCGCACTCTGTCGGTGGAAACGTAAGAGCCTGCCTGCTCAACGTGGCTTCCCAGCAGCTCTCTTAACGCTGCCTGCAGCAGATGGCAGGCAGAGTGGTTCTTCATAATTCTCTGACGGCTGGGGTAGGTGATACCCATATTCACCGTGTCGCCCACCGTCAGGACGGTGTCCTCTTCAAGGGTGCAGAAGTGAAGGAAGATGCCGCCGGATTTCTTGGTATCGGTCACGTGAACGATGCCGTTTGCAAGATGGATGAAGCCGGTGTCGCCCACCTGACCGCCGCCCTCGCCGTAGAAGGGAGTCTTGTCGGTGATAACGGTGATATCACCCTCGTTTGCGCTGTCCACGCGCTCGCCGTCCTTGATGATGGCAAGGATGGTCGCATCGCAGGAAGCCTCGGTATAGCCCACGAACTCGGTCTTGGGAATGCCTGCAAGCAGGTCGGAGGAGCCCTCAGCCCAGCCCGAGATGTCGGCTCTTGCCGCTCTTGCACGCTGTCTTTGCTCGTTCATCAGCGCCTTGAAGGACTCCTCGTCAAGAGAAAGTCCTGCTTCCTTTGCGATCTCGCGGGTGAGGTCGATGGGGAAGCCGAAGGTATCGTACAGCTTGAAGGCGTCCTCACCCGACAGGGTGTCGCCGCCCTCTGCCTTGGTCTTTTCGGTCATGGTGTTCAGGATGGAAAGACCTGCGTCGATGGTCGCCGCAAAGCGATCCTCCTCGATCTTCACGATCTTCTTGATATAGTCGGTCTTCTCGGTCAGCTCGGGATATTCGGAGATGTTCTCCTTTGCCACCACGGGAATCAGATCTGCAAGGAAGGTTCCTTCAATACCCAGCATTCTGCCGTGTCTTGCCGCTCTTCTCATCAGACGGCGAAGCACGTAGCCTCTGCCCTCGTTTGAGGGCACCACGCCGTCGCAGATCATAAAGGTGGTGGAGCGGATGTGGTCGGTGATGACTCTGAGAGAAATGTCGGTCTTCTCGCCCTCGCCGTACTTCACCCCTGCCTTGTCGCAGATCGCCATCATGATGTTGCGCACGGTATCCACTTCAAAGAGGTTGTTTACCCCCTGCATGATGCAGGCAAGACGTTCCAGACCCATACCGGTGTCGATGTTGGGCTTTGCAAGGCGGGTGTAGGTGCCTGCGCCGTCGCTTTCAAACTGGGTGAAGACGTTGTTCCAGAACTCCATATAGCGGTCGCAGTCGCATCCGGGCTTACAGTCGGGCGAGCCGCATCCAAATTCGGGACCGCGGTCAAAGTGGATCTCCGAGCAGGGTCCGCAGGGGCCCGAGCCGTGCTCCCAGAAGTTGTCCTCCTTGCCAAGGCGGACGACTCTTTCGGCAGGCAGACCGATCTTGTTGACCCAGATATCGTACGCCTCGTCATCGTCCAAATAAATGGTTGCCCACAGACGGTCCTCGGGCATTTCCAAAACCTTGGTGATGTATTCCCATGCCCAAGGCAGTGCCTCATCCTTGAAGTAGTCGCCAAAGGAGAAGTTGCCCAGCATCTCAAAGAAGGTGCCGTGACGGGCAGTGAGCCCCACGCGGTCGATGTCGGGGGTACGGATGCACTTCTGGCAGGTAGTCATTCTGTGGCGGGGAGGCTCCTCCTCGCCGGTGAAATACTTTTTAAGGGGTGCCATACCTGCGTTAATGAGTAGCAGGGATTTGTCGTTTACGGGAACGAGGGGGTAGCTCTTGTGGCGGAGATGCCCCTTGGATTCAAAGAAAGACAGATAGCTTTCTCGAATCTCATTTACGCCCATCCATTTCATAATATATCTCTTCCTTTCAAACGGTGTAAAAGTCTACACCTTATTATAGTTTTTTTCTTTCAAAAGTCAAGAACTTTTGTCAAAAAGCTGTGATTTTCGTCCTTCTTCCTTGAATCTACAGGGTGAATTCGGCAAAACCGTCAAAGCCGCCGTCATCTCCCTCGCCATCCTCCGCTTCTGCCTTCTTTTGAAGGGAGGGCAGGGCGGCGCCCACGATCTGATAGTAGTCGGCATCGGGATTCTGGAGCATCACGTCCAACACCCCAATATACTCGCGGATGATCTCGCGGGGGGTGATCATCTCGTTTGCCCCCGCTCTGTCAAGACAGAGGGTGAGGAAGTGGCGGATCTGCTCCTCGCTGATGCTGCTTTTTTTGCCGTGATACTGGCCGTGCAGGTCGGTGAGTCGGTGGCAGAGGGCAAGAAGCTCGCTGTCAGACATCCTCTTTAGGCGGATGATGGGACCCATCAGGTTGCGGTAGCCTCCTGCGGCGGCGATTCTGCCATCGGAAAGTCGGCTCTTTAGTGCCTCGTAGCTGTAAAGTCCTCTGCGCTGATCCTCCAAAAAGGTGGGTGTGCCTCCAAAAAAGAGCCCCAACCCCGCGGCTCTGCCCTGCAGGGTATCGTTATACATGGAAAGAAGCTTTTCGTAGTTGGCTTCTCTTGAGATGCGGTTGGCGATCTTATAAAGGTTGACGCACTCGTCGATGAAGACGAGCAACCCTTTGTAGCCCAGCTGACGAACGAACAGGGCAAACAGCTTGATATAGTCAAACCAGCTATCGTCGTCGATGATGCCTCCCACGCCAAGATCCCTTCGTGCTTCGGTCTTGGTGGTGTATTCACCGCGCAGCCATCTTAAGCATCTGCTTTTCTTTTCTTCGTCCAAGGCAACCGAGGCACGGTAGTAGGCAAGAAGGACACGGGCAAAGTCAAAGCCGCCCACCTGACCCTCCATACTGCCTGCCACAGCGTACACTCTTTTGGAAAGCTCGGCGTCAAAGGCGGGGGTGTCGGGCAGGTATCCTTCTGCGGCAAGGGCAGAGGACAGTCCGTCAAGCCACTTGGAGATCAGCCCCGCCAGCCCTCCGCCGTCGGGGGAGGTTCTGGTGGCAAGATTTTTCATCAGCTCTCTGTAGGTGGCAAGCCCGGTGCCCGCTCTTCCGCAGATCCGTCTTTCGGGCGAAAGGTCGCAGTCTGCGCAGACGAACCCCTTTTCAAGGGCGTAGCCTCGCAGAAGCTGTAAAAGGAAGGATTTGCCGCTTCCGTATTTGCCGATGATCAGTCGGGTCTTGCTTCCCCCCTCGGCGATCTCGTCAAGATCGTCGGCAAGGGCGTTGATCTCCTCGCTTCGTCCCATGGCGATGTAGGGCGCACCCACTCTTGGCACCACGCCTGCCGAAAGGGACGAGAGCAATCCCGATAGCACTCTTTTCGGTACTTTTAACTGTTGATCCATGCGGTGATCTCCTCCTTATAGTCTTCAATAACCGAATATCCTTCTTCGGTTTCCTCAATGGCGATGTCGCCGATGGCGTCCAGCGCCCACTCGTTGATCTTCTCTAAAAGGGTGGGGGCAAGCAGACCCTGCACCCATGCATAGCGCAAAAACTCGTCGTTTCCCTCTTCAAGCAGGATACGCACGCCCTCCTTTTGGAGGAAGTCGTCCCCTGCGTGCGGGGTGGTTCGGTTGTTATTTTGATTCGTAGCGGCGCTTTTTTCTGTAAGAACGGCGGAAATAGAAGCGTGTTGCTCCTCGTTTTTGGTAAAGGGGAAGGGTTGCTCTTCCTCCTGCTGTTCAAAGACCTCTCCAAGCCTTTTTGCCACCTGCAGGGAGGCTTCCTCGATTCGTTTGACCTCCTCCTTTGAAAAGCCGCGGGAGGAGGGCTCGTATTTTTCTTCGTATTCGGGGATGGCTTCTTCTTTTTTCTTTTGAGGTGCGGGCAGATGCTCCTCGAAATAGCGCTCCAAAACGGTTCTCACGTCGCCCTGCAGGGCGGGGGTAGAGAAGCGGGAGCGGATGCCGAGGGCGGCTCTGACCTTGTTTTCGCAAAACTTCACCCCGTCGGTGGCAAAGCCGTGGGCGGTATGCTCGGTGGTTTGCAGATAGCCGATCTCCAGCCTCTTTTTCTCGCTGTAAACACAGACCGCTCCGTCAAAGGAGGTGCGGCTTGTTTTTTGCGGGCTTTTCTTCGGTGAAAGAAAGCGGGGGTCGCCCCGTTCTGCCATCACCCGTTCAAGATAGGACAGCGCCGCGGGGATATGGGTGTCAAAGGCGTTTTTGTTTTCCTCGGTATAAAAGCGGCTTTTTTTGTAATCGTAGGACGACGATGCAAGAATGCCCACCGCCCCCTGCTCCTCGCCTTTATAAAACTCGGGAAGCGAGCAGTTCTTCTGCCCCACTGCCAACAGCTCCACGGGGATCAGACTGCTTGAAAGACCGTGCATCAGGCAGTAATCGCACAGCCATTCGGCAAGATATTTGTCAAGCTTGGGGTGGTTTCGCCGATAGGCGCTCCACAGTCTTGACAGCAGGATCACCCCTGCCTTCGGAGGGATCTTGGCGGGCAGATTGATGACCTCGTAGATAAAGAGCAGAAGGTAACTGAGGTCGGTCTGAATATAGTTCTTTTCAAAAAAGCATTTGCGCCAATAGACGTAAAAGCGGAGCTGTGCCGCCGTAAGCTGATGATATTGGGGCATAAAGGAGAAGAAGGGCACGAAGGGGGCCTCCACTGCCTTCATGGATAAAACGGTCAGGGCGTTTTTTTGAAAATTGGAAAAAAAGGAATAGTGATTGGGCCAGGGGT
>JAGBIB010000097.1 GCA_017935195.1 Clostridia bacterium | reverse complement strand
CTGCACAGTAAAGGGAGAATATCTGGGGTGGTACTGCGAGAACGTGACCTTTGAAAATTGTACCCTGATCGGCACACAGCCCCTTTGCTATTGCAAGGATCTGACGCTTGTCAACTGCAAAATGATCGACTGCGATCTGTCCTTTGAAAAGTCACAGGTGGAGGCAACCTTGTCTGCCCCCATCCTCAGCATCAAAAATCCCGCATCCGGAAGGATTTGGGTGCCCGCCTGCGGTGAGCTGATCATTGACGATCCCAAAGCTTTCGGAGAGGTCGTGATCCTTTGACCAAAAAAAACGAAAAGCTGGGTCTGGTGCTTGAGGGCGGCGGGGTGAGAGGCATTTACACCGCCGGAGTGCTTGATCGGCTGATGGAGGAGGGCATCTCCTTTGACGGGGTGATCGGCGTGTCTGCAGGTGCCATACACGGCTGCTCCTATATGTCGGGGCAGAGGGGGCGCAGTATCCGCTATTATCTGAAATACAGCCGTGATCACCGCTTTATGAGTATGCGCAGCTTTATCACCACGGGAAATGTGGTGGGTGTGGATTTTTGCTATCACGAGCTGCCCGATCGGCTAGATCTATACGATCATGACGCTTTTTTAAAGAACCCCATCCCCTTTTACGTGGTCTGTACAGACGTAAAAACGGGCAAGCCTTTTTATAAAAGAATGACCGATATGAAAAAGGAGATCGACTATCTGCGCGCCTCGGCATCCCTTCCGTACTTTTCCCGCATCGTAAAGATCGGGGAAGAGAGATATCTTGACGGTGGGTGTGCTGACAGTATCCCCTTAAAAGCGTTTGAAGAGCTGGGTTACGGGCGTAACCTTTTGATCTTGACAAGAGATGGCTCCTTTAGAAAAAAGCCTGAAAAAAGGTTTCTTTCGGGGTTTTATCATCGCTATCCTGCCTTTAAAAAAGCGCTTGAAAAACGGCACGAATGCTATAACGAGCAGGTTGAGTACGTTTGTAAAAGGGAAGAGCAGGGGGATGCCTTCGTTATCCGCCCCTCGTCGCCATTGAGGATCGGCAGGCTTGAAAAGAACCCCAATGAGATCAAACGGGTGTACGATATCGGCTATGCAGACTGTGAAAAGCAGATCGGAGCTCTGAAAAAATGGATTTCAACCTAAAAAGAAGAATGCGCAGACCGAGGTCATACGCATTCTTCTTTATTTTTTGGAGAAAAACGTCGAAATAACGATTGTAAGCAGATTATTCGATGGCCTTGGGCAGTCCCTCACGGCTGACCTCCTTCAAATTTGAGGAGATCACCTCAAGAGCATGATAAAAGACCTCTCTTTGTTCATCTGAAAGTCCTTTGCCCCCAATCTCCACCGCCTTTTCGGCAAGGGCTTTGATATGGGTCGCCGCCTCTTTTCCCTTGTCGGTCAAGACCAACAGGGCTCTATATAGGTTGCCGCCGTCGGTTTTGCGGCAGATCATCCCCTTGTCTTCCAAGTCTGCCATGGCACGGGAAACATCTGCCTTGTTCTTTTCGCAAAGCTCGCAAAGGCGCGCGGCGGTGATGCCGTCGGGGTGGCGTTGCATGGTGACCAGATATACGGCGTAGGGGCCTTTGAGTCCGTATGCCGCCATTTCGTCCGAGGCGATTTTGTGCCAATAGCGGGACAATTCTGAGATAGCGAAGGTGAATTTTTCAAATCTGCCGATCATAGGGAATCCTTTCGGTTGTGCTTCTTTGTTTTATTATACAGCAAAAAAGTTGATTTGTCAACATCCAATTTTAAAAGTTTGGGAGGATACTTTGGTGTATCCTCCCGTGTTGTTTATTGCGTTTCGCCGTTCTTTTCCTTTTCAAGCATGATCTTCTTGGCGTTTGCCAGCATCAGCTTCAGGCGGTTTTCCTGGTTGACACGGCTTGCACCCGCATCGTAGTCGATGGCAACGATGTTCACGTCGGGCTTCAGCTCCTTGATGGGCTTCATCATACCCTTACCGCAAATGTGGTTGGGCAGACATCCGAAGGGCTGGGTGCAAACAATGTTTCCGCATCCCGATTCGGCAAGCTCCACCATTTCGGCGGTGAGAAGCCAACCTTCGCCCATTTTCACGGCGTGATGGATGATGTCCTCGGCCATATGGGCAACGTGGTCAAAGGGTGTTGCGGTATCAAAGCTGCTGTTGGCTCTGATGGCCTTTGCCAGATCTTCCTTTTTGTTGCAAAGGAACTTGTAAAGCACCTTGAATAAAGGATAGAGATAGATCTTCTTTCTGTAGAGCTTTGGCTCAAGCATATAGTTGTAAACGAAGAAAAGGCAGAAATCGTAAAGCCCGGGCACCACCACCTCTGCACCCTCGGAAACAAGAAAGTTTTCAAGGTCGTTGTTTGCAATGGGAGAGTACTTCACGAAGATCTCGCCCACCACACCCACCTTGACGCGGGGCTCCTTTTTTAAGGGAATAGCGGCAAAGGACTTGACGATCTCGATATAGTTTTTCTTGATCTTTCTGTAGCTGATCCGCTGTGTGCCCAGCTCCAAACCAAGCTTTTTGATCCATTTATCGCAAAGAGCTGCGCTATCGCCCTTATTGATCTCGTAAGGGCGCACTTGGTTGTTCAGGCTCATCAACAGATCGGCATAGAGAATGGCATACATCATTCCGTGATAGAGCTTTAAGGAAAGCTTGAAGCCGGGATGATCCTCAATACCGTGAAGGCTGAAGGAGATCACGGGAACGTAGTCAAAGCCTGCCTTGATCAGCGCCTTTCTGATGAGCGAAATGTAGTTGGAGGCACGGCATCCGCCGCCCGTCTGGAACATGATGAGGGCGACCTTATGGGGATCGTACTTGCCCGACTGCAGTGCTTCGATAAACTGACCGATCACAAGGATGGCAGGGTAGCAGGTATCGTTGTGGGTGTATTTCAGACCGGTCTCGGCAATCTCGGGTCCCGAGGTTTCAAGAAGCTCGGTTTTGAAGCCGTCGGTGGCAAGAATGCTCATGATCAGCTTGAAGTGCATGGGGAGCATATTGGGAACAAGGATGGTGTATTCCTTTTTCATTTGCTCGGTAAAGGGAATAAAATATTTGTCCTGCATTCTCTCAGCTCCTTTCTTCAAGTGCGCCCAAAAGGGAGCGCAGTCTGATCTTTACCGCACCAAGATTGGTGATCTCATCGATCTTGATCTGGGTGTAGTGCTTGTTTTTGCTCTCAAGAATAGAGCGGATCTCGTCTGTAGTAATGGCATCCACCCCGCAGCCGAAGGATACCAGCTGTACCAATTCCACGTTCTCGTTTTCGCAGGCAAAGGCGGCGGCTCTGTAAAGGCGGGCGTGGAAGGTCCACTGATCCAGCACCTTTACATACTGTACGGGGGCGAGGTGGGCAACAGCGTCCTCGGTGACCACCACGAAGCCAAGGGAGGTGGCAAGCTTGTCGATACCGTGGCAGATCTCAGGATCCACGTGGTAAGGACGGCCCGCAAGGATCATCACTCTCTTTTTATGCTCCTTGGCAAAGGAAAGGGCATCGCTTCCTGCAGCTCTCAGGGCAGATTTGTAGTCCTCATAGAAGGCGAACGCCGCACTGACCGCCTTTTTGACTTCAGATTTTGAAATGCTCTTGTCTACCTCTCTCAAAGGAGGCAAAAGGGTGGAGACCAGCTGTCTTTCGCTGTCCAAGGAGAGATAGGGGAAGAGGAAGTGAACCTTCTGCAGATCCTCCATGTTGCCCTTTAAAAGCTCAGCGTAGTAGGCGACCACGGGGCAGTTATAGTGATTGTTGCCCGCGTGCTCGTCGACGTTATAGGTAAGACCGGGATAGAAGAGGAGATTGAGTCCCTTTTCCATCAGCTCCTCCATATGACCGTGCATGATCTTTGCGGGATAGCAGGCGGTGTCGGAGGGGATGGTGAACTGTCCCTTTTCGTAGGTGGCGCGGTTGGAAAGTGCCGAGAAATGGACATCAAAGCCCAGCTCTGTGAAAAGCTTGTACCACAGAGGAGCAAATTCGTAGGTAGACAGCGCCATCGGCAGACCGATCTTTCCTCTCTTGCCACCCTCGGTGGGCTTCAGGCTTTCAAAATACTCTCTCTTCCACTTGTAAAGATTGGGAAGCTCCTCGGCTTTGTCGATGCCCAGCGCCTTCTGACACTGGTTGCCCGAAATGAATCTGCCACCGTCGGCAAAGCGGTTGATGGTGAGATGGCAATGGTTGGCGCATCCCTTGCAGATGGCAGAGGTGGATTCGTGCTTGAAGGAGGATAGCTCCTCGGGGGAGAGGATATTGCTCTTTTCGCTTTTCATCACGTGAAGTGCCGCACCGTAAGCACCCATCAGTCCCGCAACCGAGGGACGGATGACGTCGGTGCCCAGCTCCTTTTCAAAGGCGCGCAGTACGGCGTCGTTATAAAAGGTTCCGCCCTGTACCACCACGTTTTTGCCCAGCTCCTCGGGGGAAGCGGCGCGGATGACCTTGTAAAGGGCGTTTTTCACGATACTGGAAGATAGTCCCGCCGAAATGTCCTCCACCGACGCACCGTCCTTCTGGGACTGCTTGACGGAGGAGTTCATAAAGACGGTGCAACGGGATCCCAGATTTACGGGTGCTTTTGCCTTCAGACCGAGCTTTGCAAATTCGGCGATCTCATAGCCCATGGCACGGGCGAAGGTCTCGATGAAGGATCCGCATCCCGAGGAGCAGGCCTCGTTTAATAAAATACTGTCAATAGCGCCGTTGCGGATACGGAAGCACTTCATATCCTGACCGCCGATGTCGATGATGAAATCCACGTTCGGCTGGTAGTGCTTGGCGGCGGTGTAGTGGGCAATGGTTTCAACAAGACCCTCGTCAATGTGGAAGGCGTGCTTGATCAGATCCTCGCCATAGCCTGTGACGGAGCTACCGCAAATGGTGATGCGGTCACCGCAAAGATCATAGATGTGAGCAAGCTGTTCTCTCACCAGCTCCACGGGATTGCCTTTATTGGAGCTGTAGTATGTATAAAGCAGGGTCTTATCCTCTGCAATCAATGCAAGCTTGGTGGTGGTGGATCCGCAGTCAATGCCCAGCCATGCTTTTCCGCTGTAGCTTGCGATATCGGTCTCGGGAACCGACGCCTTTTTATGGCGTGCTACGAAATCGGCGTATTCCTCCTCGTTTTCAAAGAGGGGAGGCAGGCGGTCGGAGCGCTTCTTTTCGGTTTTGGCACTCTCTTCAATGCGGCGGATCACCTCGTCAAAGGAAAGCTCCTCTGCATCTCCTGCGTACATTGCTGCGCCCATCGCCACCGAATAAAGGGCATACTCGGGGAAGATCGCCCGCTCGGGGGTAAGGTCCAGAGTCTTATAAAAACGTCGTCTCAAACCCTCACAGTAGTAAAGAGGACCGCCAAGGAACATCACCTTGCCGGTGATCTTTCTGCCTTGGATGAGTCCGGTGATGGTCTGATTGACCACCGCCTGATAGATACTCATGGCGATATCCGCCTTGCTTGCCCCCTGATTCAAAAGGGGCTGAATGTCGGTCTTGGCAAAAACGCCGCAACGGGAGGCGATGGGGTAGATACGGGTCGCCTTTAAGCTTTCGGCATCCATTTCGTCCACCGTCATATCAAGCAACACTGCCATCTGGTCGATAAAAGCACCCGTACCGCCGGCGCAGGAGCCGTTCATCCGCTCGTCGATCCCGCCGTTAAAGAAGATGACCTTGGCATCCTCTCCGCCCAGCTCAATGACCACGCCCGTGTCGGGAGCAAGGCGACTGACTACCTCACCCGTGGCGTAGACCTCCTGCACGAAGGAAAGACCTGCCGCCTCTGCCATACCCATACCGGCAGAGCCCGAAACGGCAACCGACAGCTTGTCGATCTCTCTGGCTTTTTTCAGTTCCAAAAGCATTTCCAGCGTGGTCTGGCGCACCTGAGACAGATGTCTTTGATATTTTTCGTACACCGATTTTCCGTTTTCCAAAAGCACCAGCTTGGTGGTGGTAGAACCGATGTCAATTCCTAAAGTAAGTTTGTTTGCCACGAAATGAACCTCGCTTTTAAAAGCGTCCTTTCATATAGAGTACCGACAGCGTCGGACGGTGATCTGATTATATATGGATTTCATCAATCTTCTGTAAACAATTCGGGATGATCGGGCAAAAAAGCGATCCGTTCAAAATCCCCCGGATGGGAGCGTACGATGTAGTCGATATAGGATGCGATCATTTTTGCCGTGAGATAGTAGCCCTGAGGGTTCATATGACCGTGCATATAGAAGCTTTTTTTGAACTCTTCATCGTAAACGGGGCCGTATTTGTGAAGGTCGATCACGTAGCAGGAAGGGAACAGCTCGGCAAGACGGTACATCAGCTGTGCTTGCAGGGCACCGATCTCTCTTTTTCCGTGACCGTCCCTTGGCATAGTTACCAAAAAAACGGGAGCGCTCGGTGAGATCTCTCTGACCCTTGAAATGATCTTACCCATATAGCCCATAAAGGTCTTGCCGTTTTTGCTGTGGTCTGAGGGGCAGACGTCTTCAACCGTGCCCACGGGATGTCCTTGATAGACAAGGTCGTTTACACCCAAGGCGATGATATACGCCTGGCAGGCAAGCTCCTTTTTCCAAAAGCCTTTTTCTTCGGCAAAGCTTTCGCAGTATTCTCTTGCCGTCATACCGCCTCGCGAAAAGTTGAGCACTCTTGAGCCGCACATTCTTGAAAAAAACTGTCCCCAGGAATAGTCAAACAGATCGTGATAGGAGGTCTGTCCCTGCCGTACCAGCTCGAATTCCCCTGAGGAGAGGCTGTCACCGATGCAGGCAACGGTGCGGAAAATGGAGGCAAAGCCACCGTCACTTAAAAGTCGGTCAAGGGGCAATTCCTCTTTGGGAGACAGATACTCTTGAATATTCATGGAAGTCCTCCTGTTGAATTTACAACATCTACATCAGTATATCATTTTTTTTGAAAAAATCAAGAGGTTGTTATGAACTTGAAAAAATAATTATTAGGCTATTTGAAACATTTAAAAGTCGGGCGGTGAGGAACCAAAATAACAAAACGGAAAATTTTTAAAAAAGCTCTTGACAAAAGCACAAAATAGTAGTATACTGCAGATGGTTAGCGGTAGCTAACTTTGAGAGCTTTGTAAAAAATTATGAATCTTCTCAAAAAACTCTTGACAAACGCAATGAAAGATGATATTATTCTTTGGGTTAGCGATTGCAAACCTCAAGGGAGGTGTTTGTATGGATTTGACAAAGGCTGAAGAGGGAAAGGAATACATCATTAAAGAGATCGTTACCGATGACGAGGAGCTGAACGCCTTTCTTTTTTCTCTCGGTTGCTATAGCGGTGAGCCCATCACCGTGATCTCGCACCGCAAGAGTGGGTGCGTGGTTTCCATCAAGGATGGAAGATACAATATTGATAATGAGCTTGCTTCTGCAATTTTAATTTAAGCGCTTGGTTGCAGGAGTTTGCTTTTGGTTGGCAGTTAGTCTTTGCTAACTTATATAATCTACAGAAATGCAGCAATGCATAGGAGGAATTTCAACATGAGAATTGCTTTAGCGGGCAATCCTAACAGTGGTAAAACCACAATGTATAATGCCCTGACCGGCAAGAATGAAAAGGTCGGCAACTGGGCTGGTGTTACCGTTGACAAAAAAGAGCACGCAATAAAAAAGTCGCTTTCTAAGGACAAGGAGCTGATCGCAGTAGACCTTCCCGGTGCATATTCGATGTCACCCTTCACTTCGGAAGAGAGCATTACCAGCAGCTACGTGAAAAATGAAAAGCCCGATGCGATCATCAACATCGTTGACGGTACGAACCTGAGCAGAAGCCTCTTTTTCACCACTCAGCTTTTGGAGCTGGGCATTCCCGTGGTTGTTGCACTGAACAAAGAGGACGTGAACAAGGCTAAGGACACCAAGATCGACGAGAAGAAGCTGTCTGAGCTTCTGGGCTGTCCGGTGGTAAAGACCATTTCCACCAAGGGTGAGGGGCTTGCTGAGCTTGTAGCCGCCGCGGCTGAGGCAGTCGGTACTACACAAAAAGCACCTTATCTTCAGGGTGATATCGACCTGACCGATAAGAAGGCGGTTGAAGAAGCGGACAGAAAGCGTTTTGACTTCGTCAACAAGGTGGTAAAGAGCGTTGAAAGCAGAAAGGTTCTTACCAAGAACAAGAATGCACAGGACAAGATCGATGCCGTTTTAACGAACAAGTGGGTAGGTATCCCGATCTTTGCCGTGGTGATGTTCCTGGTATTCTGGATCTCT
>JAGBIB010000096.1 GCA_017935195.1 Clostridia bacterium | reverse complement strand
TAGTTGGAACTGCTGTTTTGATTATTGGTATTATTCTTGGACTTGTTATAAGTTTTCGTGCCATGATTAAATATAACAAGGGTATTTTTTAATTCGTCAAATTCCAACTTCACATGGGCGCAAGCCCAAACTTCACTGCGGCTTGCCGCAAATTCACTTTTAATACTACACAAGGCTTTGCCTTGATTCGTCCTTGACGGATTTTTAGTTGCATTTTAAAATGAGAGAACTACCAAGACAGGTGAATTTTGAGCGATCGGGATGTTTGCTTTTTACAAAAAAGCTTGACAACCCATCGCATTTATGATACAATACATTTAACACATAAGTTAAATGTTAAATGAAAGGGAAACAGAATGGGATTGCAACAAACGATGCGTGCGCTTTCCGATCCTGTCAGACGGGAGATTCTTTCTTTGCTGAAAAATGGAAAAATGTCGGCAGGGGACATCTCGGCACATTTTGACATTACGGGTGCTGCCGTTTCAAGACATCTTTCCGTGTTGAAGGAGGCCGATCTGATCAGAGATGAGCGGGATGGAAAATTTATCTTTTATAGCTTGAATGCCTCTGTACTTGAGGAGGTTCTTTTGTGGATCACAGCGTTGAAAGGAGAAAAGGATTATGATCAAGAACAATAAGTGGAAGCTGATCGTGGCTTCAGTTGTTTTGTTACTGCCCATGGTGGTTGGCGCAATCTTTTGGAAGCGGCTTCCCGAACAGATGGCAGTGCATTGGGGATTGGATATGAAGGTAGACGGTTGGGCTTCACCTGTAACGGTGGTCTTTCTGTTACCTTGCATTTTTTTGGCGATATACTGGCTATGCATTTTGATCACCGCCTATGACAATCGAAAAAGGCGACAGAGTAAAAAGGTGGAGGATCTGATCATCTGGCTTCTGCCCGTGATCTCGTTGGTGGTAAATGGGGCGCTTTTTGCGGTCTCCTTGGGTTATGAGCTCCAAATGTCCTTCTGGATGCTGATGACGATTGGTGCGGTCTTTGTTTTTGTGGGGAACTATCTGCCAAAGAGCAGAAGAAATCGCACCATTGGTATAAAGCTCAAATGGACGTTGGCAAATGAGGAAAACTGGAATAAGACCCACCGCTTTGGCGGCAGGGTTTGGGTGATCTGCGGTATCTTGACCATGCTGTGCGCCTTTTTACCCACCTCCTTTTTTCCTGCGGTCAGCTTGATACTGATCGCTCTTGCCACCGCTTTGCCTACCGTATATTCCTATGTTTATTTCAAAAAGCAATTGAGCAGGGCGGAGGTTTCAAAGGAAGATCTGAAGGGGGTGATCATCGGATCGGGAAGGCTTAACAGGGTGATCACGATCGTATTGGTCGGAGTGATCCTGCTCATCTGCCTTTTGATCTGCTTTACCGGAAACATCGGATACGAGTATGGAGAAGCATCTCTTTTGGTAAGGGCGGATCATTACACCGATTTGACGGTGCAGTATGATGATATTGAGGAGATCACTCTTCGTGAGGAGGGTGTGGGGGGCACTCGAGTCTACGGCTTTGGCACTCCCCGACTTCTGATGGGTCATTTTAAAAACAAAGAGCAGGGGGATTATATCCGCTATACCTATGCTTCGGAAAAATGCTGCGTTATGCTGAATGTAAAGGGAAAAACAGTGGTGTTGGGCTGCAAGGATCGGGAAGACACGGTGGAGCTGTACAATGAACTACTGAAACGTATTCCAAAGGAGGGATAAGATGAATGCCATCAAAAGTGAGCATCTGACCAAGTTTTACGGCAAATCAAGAGGGATCAACGATGTGAGTCTGACGGTGGAGGAAGGCGACTTTTTCGGTTTTATCGGCCCGAACGGGGCGGGGAAAAGCACCTTTATCCGCACGATCTTGGGATTGATCTCCCAAAGCTCGGGAAGTGCCGAGATTCTTGGCATGGATACCGTGAAGGATCGGACGAGGATCCTTCAGGATGTGGGGTATCTGCCGGGAGAAGCCAACTTTTACGAGGGCATGAGGGTAAAGGAGCTTTTGGAGTTTTCCGCAAAACTGCGTCAAAAGGATTGCTCTGCCGAAGCCAAGCGACTTTGTGACCGTTTGGAGCTGGATATGAACGGCAAGATCGACCGTCTTTCTCTTGGAAATCGTAAAAAGGTGGGGATCGTTTGTGCTTTGCAGACAAAGCCTCGGCTATATATTCTTGACGAGCCTACCAGTGGATTGGATCCGCTGATGCAAAAGGAGTTTTACACCATTTTGCAGGAGGAAAACCGACGGGGTGCTACCATCTTTCTGTCCTCCCATGTGTTATCTGAGATCGCACGCTACTGTAAGAATGCCGCTGTGATCAGAGAGGGCAGGTTGCTTGTAACGGACAGCGTGGAGAATCTGGGGCACACGGGGGTAAAAAGGGTCAGCCTGCGGGGAATCGCTTCCTTGCCCTCGGAATCAGAGATCAAGGATGTAAAATGGGAAAACGATACGGTGACCTTCTTGTTTGACGGCCATCCCAAAAAGCTTTTGACGGTCCTTTCGGGACTGCCCTTTGAGGACGTAAGCATCAGCGATCCGGAGCTTGACGAGGTGTTTTTACACTATTATGAAAAGGAGGATTCCAATGACGGTATTCGTTCATGAATTAAGGAGAGGCAGACTGTCCCTTGCTATTTGGTCGGTAGCCATTGCCTTCATGCTGGCTGTGTGCATTTTCATCTACCCCGAAATGTCAAGTCAAATGGGGGAGTTAAGCGAAATGTTTGCCGATATGGGCTCCTTTTCTCAGGCCTTCGGTATGGATGAGCTGAATTTCGGAGAGTTTATGGGGTATTTCGGCATTGAGTGCGGAAACACGTTGGGTATCGGAGGTGCGCTTTTTGCCGCACTGCTCGGCATATCGGCACTAAGCAAGGAGGAGCAGGGCGGAACGGCCGATCTGTTGTTGACCCATCCCATCTCAAGAGCACGGATCGTCAGTGAGAAGCTGCTTTCTGTGGTGGTCAGGATCGCCATTCTTGATCTGACGGTGATCTTGGCAACAGTCCTTTCTTGTCTTTTGATCAATGCGGAATGCTCGGTGGGCAAGCTGGCGCTTCTCTTTTTGGCACACTTTCTTTTGCAGTTGGAGATTGCTGCCGTTACCTTTGCCATTTCGGCATTTTTGAGGGGAAACGGTATTTTCATCGGTATCGGTCTTTCGCTTTTGCTCTACTTTCTCAATCTGCTCTCCAATCTTTTGGAGGAGTTGCGCTTTTTAAGGTATCTTACCCCCTTCAGCTATACCGACAGCGGATATATTTTCAAGGAAAGCGCCTTGGAGGTCAAGTATCTGATTGTCGGGATCATCCTTATGATACTTGCGGTCATTCTGGCATATAGACGGTACACCACAAAGGACATCAAATAATCATCCGTACAAAAAGACAGAGCATAGTGATCTATGCTCTGTCTTTTGCTTCAAGAATCTCTTGCGATGATCAAATGATTGGAAAGCGCTTGGCGTTTTCAAGATACTCATATGCCAAAGGAAGGGTGTCGCTGATGGCATAGACATCATAGCCGTTAGAAATCTTCCCAAGTGTTTCGGTCAGCGTGAGGCCGATGTCGTTCATGCAGTTTACCAGTGCATCATAGCGGGCATCCGACCAATTCACCCGTTCGATTTCCTTTTTCAGGCTGTGAAAGGCCTCCAATTGCTTTTTGTAGTATCGGATGGCCAGTTCTTTTTCGTTTTCCAGGTCGATGACGTCGATAGTGATCCGATTATTCATTTTTTTTCTCCAAGTGGATCATTCCGTTTGAATCAATGGTATTGCCCTCTGACTGGAGGACAGCGGTATAGCCCAGTTCATTCATCCGTTCCAAAAAGGCTTTGCCTCCGAGACGGTGAAGATGGGCGCTGGGAAATCTGATCCTATCAAGACCGGCGGCACAATCGATGAAATCGTCGGAGGTCTTGCTTTGGATCAGCACTTCCTCGTCAAAAGAGATCGGTTCAGTGGTCTTTGAAGGAAGGTGCTGAAAAACCGACCCTTTGGTTTGAGGAAGAGAACTATGGGTGTTTTTGATTTGAAAATGCTTGTGAAGATAGGGATCGGCCTTGACAGTTGTGGACTTCAGCAAAAAGAGCCTTTGAGCGCAACGAAGGGTCTCTTCAAGTGCCACACAAAAAGCCCCCATGGCGGTAACGCTTTTTTTCCTTTGTATGCCTGCCGAGCGCATTTTCTGCATTTGCTCTGCCGTTTCGGAAAGGGTGTGGGCATGCGTCTTTTCAAGCTGCGTTTCCAGTTGATAAAGAGCGGAGAGGATCTGCTCCAGCTCGGCTTTCTTCTCAGCGCATTTGGCGCAGTAGCTGTCTATACGGGCATTTTGTCTGTCGATCTCGGCATTTTCCTTGTCTGTACTGCGTATCCTTTCCTGATAGGAGGAAAGAATGGCATCCTTTTGGGCGGCAGTGGCGTTGGTGGGGATAGAAGGTCTTGGAGGCGGAGCGATCCGCTCTCTTTTTTTTGCTTGGACAGCGGCACTTTTCTTGCTGACCTCATCAATCAGTCCTTTGACTGTTGAGATCTTTGAATGTATCCCTCGAAGCGCCCTTTTTTCATGATCGCTGAAGGAGGATCGCCTGTCTTCCGTGTATTGAAGGAGCTTGTCTGAATCGGCTTCGCTGCCCTTTATCTGCTCTTCAAGTTGCAGGGCATCCTTGTAGGAAAACTGTATCTTTTCAAAATCAAAGCAGATATCCTTCATAGCTCCCCCGTTTCCTTTGCCGCTTGCTGCGCTTGCTTCAAGAGGTGCTCTCCCTGTGCGCTGAGCGCATCGATGTCGCTATACCCCTTTTTCAGGGCATGGAGCGCTCTTTTGGCAGATTGAAGAAATTCGTTGGAGAAATAGGAGAACTGTGTGCAGATCTTATGTAAGCTTTCCAAGGCCCCTTGACCCACACGGTCATACATGGCCTCAAGGATGGATTTCTCCAGTGCTTTCATGTCTGCTTCGATGCGGTGCGTCTGCTCCTCCTCTGTTTTCACTTCAAATTCAAGGGTGGAAAGACTTTTTTCAGACATGGCTTACCTCAAGGTGACTCCTTGTGCGATCTGAAGCTGACGGGCATCCTTTTCCACGTCTTTGGCAATGACTTGGAGGGCGGTGGCCTGCTTTTCGATTACAGCGTCGGCGTCTTCAATGGCTTTTGAAAAGTCATCATACTGCTTTCCCGACCAGCTTGTGCGCATTCCCTGATGGGTCAGCATCAGCTTCTTCATATCCTTCTTTAAACTGTCCGCATAGGTTGCGATCTTTTTCGAGATCTTCAGCATCTCGGCCGGATCGGAATTGTTGATCAAGTCGTTCATAAAACGGTGCTTCCTTTCTAAAGGACTCCCCTTTAAATATAGGGTCAGCTCCTTCTTCTTAAATACTTTGAATATTCAGTGTGCAGAACCTTCAGCTTTTTGATCGAGCCGTCAATAGATTCGATCAGCTTTTTTTGCTCTGCCGAGACCTTTTCTTTGGCCTGCACGGTCAAAAGATAGTTTTGGTCATCCCAGTGATCGTGTGCCTTTTTCAGATCCTTTTCAAAATCTGCCAGATCTCTTTCCAGCTTTTTTTTGAACTTGGTCAGGTAGTCAATATACTTTTCAACCTCGGCCACCTGTATTTTGTAAGACATAGGTGCTCCTTTGAAGACGGTGCATTTTCCGTCAGTATTCGATAAACGTGATGTTCGGATTGTCGTAGGGGGAGGGGAATGCCCGTTTGAAGGCCTCGGTTCTGCCGGCAGGCAGATAAACGAAGCGCAAGCCGGTGCATCCTCTGAAGGAACGGTCCATGGAATCGGTTTCCATACCGGTCACGCTATAGGGGATCTTCACTGAGCGCAGAGAGGTGCATTCGCCAAATGCCGCCTCCTCAATGGAAAGAACTCCTTCGGGGATCTCAATGGAGACAAGGCTGCTGCACTTCACGAAGGCGTATTTTTTGATCTCGGTAAGGGTTGAGGGCAGAACGACTCTTTTTAACTTGGTGCATTGTCCAAAGGCGTGGGTGTCTATTGCGGTGATTCCCGAGCAGATCTCCACCGATTCAAGGTTGGGGCATTCGCAGAAGGCAGAAGAGGGAACCGTCCCGAGGGAAGCGGGGAACTTCAGATCCTTGAAAGCCGGTACGGAGTGGAAGGCATACGCTCCCAGCTTTTTTAAGCCGGTGGGAAACTTGAAGTCCACCAGAGAGGTGCAACCCGAAAAGGCGGAAAATTCGATGACCTCCACCTTGTCGGTGTTTTGGAAGGTGGTGAGTGACACACAGTCTCTGAAGGCATCCGATCCGATCTTGGTGACGTTTTCGGCATAGACACTGCGCAGGGTGGTGTTATTATTCCCCCAGTATCCGGCCATGAAGTTGCTTTCGATCACGGTGGTAGTACGGGGTAGAGTGATCGAGACTGCGTCGGGGTTCTTTTCAAAGCTTCGGCGACATACCCGACTGATGCCATAGGGAATGCGCACGTAGGATGCGGGTCTTTGGCAGTAGAACGCACGATTGTTGTGTATCTCATAGTCTGCCTCGCTGTAATGCTCCATACTGACACCGTATGCTTTGGCTTCAGTATCGTAATCGGGGATTTTCACCCGTTCCTTTACACAGGAATAGTATTCTGCGGCATAGCACTGGTTTTTCCAGTTGTCGTATTGGTCAAAATCACCGGTCGGAATGGAAAAAGGCAGAAATCCGGCTTCAAAATAAAGAGCGGTCAAGGCACTTCCGCAAAAGGCACGCTGTTCGATGGTGCTGACGGACCGAGGAATGAACAATGCCAGCAGCCGCTCGGTGGCGCAAAAGGCATTCTCGTTGATCCGCTCCAGCGAGTCGGGCAGATCCACTTTTTTTAGTTTGTTTGCATAGTAAAAGGTGGCGGTGGAAAGCTCACGCAGACCGTTTTGAAAGTAAACCTCCTCCACCGAGCTGTTCATAAACACTCCGTACCCCAGCGATTCAAGGGAAGAGGGGAAGGTTACCTTTTTGAGTGCGGAGGTATTCTTGAAGGCAAATGTATCTACCTTCTTCACGCCCTCTTCAAAGGTCACCTCGGTAACGGTGCTGTTGTCCAAAAAGACATTTTCATCAATGGTGCTCACCTCTTTGGGAATGACGATGGCACCGCCCTTGCCCGTATACTTTTTCAAAATGCCGTTGTTGATCACGAAATCAGCAGCGATCCGATCAAGACGTTGCTGTTCGTTGAGCTGCTTTTGCGCTTCGCTTTCGAAAGCGGAAAAGTTAAAGCCCGCAAAGCCACCAAAGGAAAGGTTGTTGGTATTGACATTTTCGGAGGATTTTTTCACGTATTCGGTCAGGTCTGCACCGCATTCTACGCAAAAGTCCTCTACGATCAGCTTTTTTCTGCATTTGGGACAATAATTCATGATTCTTCATCCTCCTTCATGATTTCCGAAAGGGCATCGGGATCCCCGCTTTTCAAAATGTCGATCTGATCCTGAAGAAAGTCTAACGCCATTTTAAGAGAGTCACCCTCCAAGGCAAGCATGGAATCAAAAAGTCCTTGCATCGTCTCCGAGATCCGACTGTCGTCTTCTGCGTCCTCGTCGTTCTCTTCTTCTTCTTCTTCTTCGGGAGCGTCCTCTTCTTCGCAAAGCTCTTTTTCATCGAGCTCCTCGTTTGACTTTTCGAGTTGATCAAGGAATTCTCTTAAACAGGAAGCCAGTTCCTCGTCTTCCTCGTCCTCCTCTGCGTCCTCTTCTTCCTCGGGTTGTGGGCATGGCGAGTCGCATGAAGACAAAAGCACTTCTATGCGAGACTCCGGCTCGTCCTTTTCCAGCTTGCTATTCCCTGCATGCTCATCTTCATTGAGAAAGGAGAGATAGTCGATTTCAAAGGGAGCATCGTCAGAGACGAGCGGCTCGTTGGCACTCTGCTTTGTGGCGTATGGAGGCGTATTTGAAGGGAATGTCTTCTTGTTTTCATTGATGAGGGGGGCTTCTTTGGGGGAATCAAGGTATTTGCTGATGTTCTCCCCGCATTCGGGACAAAAACGAAGATTTACCAGCAAGGAACCGCATTCGGGACAAAATTTCATAAAACGCTCCTCAATACTCGATAAAGGTCATGTGCCAAGGGAAGGCATTTCTAAAGGCATCCACACGTCCTCTGGGAATGTAAATGAACTGCAAAGAGGCGCACCCTTCAAAGGTCGCCCAAGAGGTGTCCAGACTTGTGACGCTATAGGGGATCTTGATGGATCTCAAGCTTGTGCAGTTTTTGAATGCCGCACCGCCAATAGATTTGATTCCTTCGGAAAGCACGACGGATTCAAGCTGCTCACAGTCTGCAAAGGCCATCTCACCGATTTTTTGGACGGTACCGGGGATCGTGACGGTTTTTAACCGTTTGCAATCTCTAAAAGCAGAGCTTCCCACTTCCTCCACACCATCGCAGATCTCCACGTGTTCAAGGTTGGGGCATTCGCAGAATGTCGACTGCTCGATCACGCGCAGAGAGGAGGGAAGTGTCAGTGTTTTCAAAGCGGGCACCTGATAAAAGGCATAGGATCCCAGCTTTTCCAAATTTGTCGGGAATTGAAAGTTCGTGAGATGAATGCACTCGGCGAAAGCAAATGCGCCGATGGATTTCATGGAGCTGTTGCCATAAAAGGAATTCAACTGCTCGCATCTGCGGAAGGCCTGATCACTGATCGTGGACACCCCTTCTGCATGAACGGTCCTCAGGGTGGCGTTTGGGGCGTAGTTCAGACAGTAGAATGAAAAATCGATCTGCGTGACGGTTTCCGGCAGAGTCAAGTTGACCACATCGGGACTTTTCTCCAAATTGCTCTTGCGGAGTGTTTTCATTCCGTAAGGGAATTTCACCGAGGTCATCGGTCTTTTACAGCAAACCTCATTCCACTCCTTGTAAAAATCATTTTCGTTAAAGGTATCGATGCTGCTTCCGTAAATGCGAGCTTCTTCATCAAAATCTATATAGTGTATATTATGTCGGCTATAACCGAAGTGCTTGGCGGCATCACAGCCCTCAAACCATCCTCGATAAAAGTAGCGATCGGATTCCTTGGCCAGATTTTTGGGCAGGGTGGACGATTCAAAGTAGAGATTGACCAGACCGCTATTCAGAAAGGCGACCGATTCAATAGTGTGTACCGATTTGGGAATGAACAATGTTAAAAGCTTGGATGTTTCGGCAAAGGCCAGCTCATGGATAACCGTCAGTGAATCGGGAAGCGTCACCTTCTTTAATTTCTTGCAGCCGTAAAAGGTCTTCATGGGCAGCTCGGTGAAGCCCTCGGGAATGGTCATCTCTTCAATGGCAGTACCCTGAAAAAGGCATCCTCCCAGCTTTTTGAGCGATTTGGGGAAGGTGACCTTTTTTAAATTTTTTGCGCACCAGAAAGCGCAGCCCCGAATCTCCTCCACGCCCTCTTCAAAGGTGATCTCGGTGATCGAGGGATTGTTTTCAAAGGCTTTTTCACCCACGATTCTTGCTTCCTTGGGGATGCAGACCGCTCCGCCCGCACCCTTATATTTTACCAGTACATCTCCGTCCATTTCAAAATCTGCACGGATCCTTTCAAGACGGTTTTGTCTTGAAAGTTGATTCTGCGCCTCTTTTTCCAAAGCGGAAAAATCGAAGGTGCTGATGCTTTCTTTAGTGTTTTTTCTTGCGTTGTTCAAATATTTTCCGATATCTGCTCCGCATTCGTGGCAGAACTTCTCAAGAATGAGCTTGGTGCCGCATTCGGGACAAAATTTCATAAGAACTCTCCTTCATTAACGATGTTTTTTAAGTATTCTTCGTCGTATTCGTAGGGAACGAAAAGAGAAAGGCGGTTGTTGACGCACAAAATGTGCAAATGGGGATCCAGCGCTGCGGAAGAGGCGTTTGAAAGCAGCTTTCTGCCCTCTTCGGTGGATCCCGCAGGCATTTTTTCAAGGGCAGTGCAGAGATTTGAAGAGGAATAAGCCTCTCCCTCGGTGTATCTGTCGGGGAAGATCACAGCATCGTTTAAATACTTTTCGTCTCCGTAAAAACGCACGGGCTCGTTGCATTGGATGGCGAAATAAACGCAGGTCTCCTTCCCCTTTGAGATCAGATCGCAAAGGGTCTGACAGAGATCGTCATCGGCAAAGAGCTCGTCTCCCCGAGCGATCACGATCAGCACGGGGTAAAGGGCGCAATCCTCGTCCTCCTCTCGGGTTCTGATCAGATCTCCGATCTCTTCCAGTGTCTCTTCGGTGCTGTTGCTGCCGCTGTATACCATTTTGCCCGATAGCACCCACCCGTCCCGAAGCTGCTTGATTACCGTCTTTTGACGTCTGAGTAAGGCGTTTTTGTTGTGATCGATGTAATATACCGTAGGCTCGCAGATGCTTTTGGATAGCACCAGGGTGTCCTTGATGAGCGAAGCCTCCAGCATTTTGGTATCGAGATAGTGACCGAAAAGGAAGAGCAGATTGTTTTTAAAGTCAAAGGTGTATTCCAGCGCTCCGTTTGAAAGATAGGTTCTGCCCAATCTGGTTCTGAGGAATCCCTCTTCCTCATAGCTGCGTCTTGCATTTTTGACGGTGAAGGGCACGTCCTGCTCTTTGCAGATCTTTTTGGAACGGATGTTGCTTTGGAGATCCATTTTGTGATGGGGATATTTGCTTTTGATCTCTCTGATGTGCGCTCTCATTTCGTCAGCTTCACCGGAATAGGCCACTCTGACGTTACGCACATTTCCACCGTCTGCAAAAAGACAGCTACCCTTGACACCCTCCAGCTCGTTTTGCCTTGTAGCTGCCTGAGGGATCAGCTGACCCGCGTTTTCAATGGATCTGAATTCAATGCGGTTGCCAAACAGAGGAAGAAGAGAGCTTACCTCCACGGGGAAACGGATAGAAGAAAGCACCAGGCTGATGCCGTAAGCACGACCCAGCTGAGCGATCTTGGTGATTCTGTCAATGGCGTCATCGCTTCCCTGTACCAGCTGATAAAACTCATCCACCACGATCAGGCATCTTGGCAGAGGGGAGGAGGAGACATGATTGTAGGTGTAGATGTTGTTGTAGGAGCCGATGAGCTTCTTTCTGCGGTTCATTTCCTTGCTGATGAATTCCAGCACATCGTTTGCGGCAAGGATTCTGTCGCCTGTAACGACGGTCTTCAAATGGGGCAGCTTTTCCTCCTCAAAGACCTTAAAGTCCCCCTTGACCATGATGATCAGGTGAATTTCCAGCTCATCTGGCGAATATAGCTTACTTGCCGAAAGGATCAGGCTGTTGATAAAGGCGGTCTTACCCGAGCCGGTGGTACCGATGATGGCAAGATGGGCATCGTCATTGGCATTCAACTCCACGCTGATGGGCGTGGATCCCTGCTTGCCGAAGGGGATGGAAAGGGTTTTTGAATAGCCTTGACGTCTTGTGCTGTAGGCAAAGGATTCCTTGGGAACGATGCTGTCAAGATAGACAGGAGGGTCTTCGGTATTGCCCGCCTCCTTTTTAAAGGCACTGAGAACAGCATTTACATTTTGCCCCTTGCCGTCGACAAGAGCATACCTTTTGTTGTTGCGGCACAAAAGACTGCGTCCCCCGACGATCTCAAAGCTTGCCGTGTTGTCAGTCAGCTTTGAAAGATCGGTGCGACCTTGACGGTAGCAGCGCTGCTCTTCATTCTGTTGCGTGTTCTCTGTGATGAGGAAAAACACCCCCGCGGCTCTGCCGTTTTTCAACATACTTGTCAGATCCTCATCCACCGCTTCATATTTAAAGGGATAGCCGTTTAAGAGCACCAGCACAAGGGGCAGAGGATTGTCTTGGTTTTGGTGATTATATTCCAAAATGCTCTTGCAATGGGCTTGTCCCAAAAGCATGATCCTTTGATTGATGGTCTTGCTCAAGAGAGAAAGGGACTGTCGGATCTCTTCATCGGTGTTTTTCACAAAGCAACCGTCGATGCTGTCAAAAAACAGCTCGCTGTTTTCATTTTTCAAAATACCGGCAAACGTGGTGATCGTCCCGGAGGAATAGCTATCGCAAAGAAGTACACGCTTGTGGACGGAGGGATAGGAGAATAAAAAGTGCATCACCGCATTAACGGCGCATCCGCAAAGGGCGGCACCGTCAAAGCCCTTGCCGTCCGATCTGATCACCATGACGCCCTCCTTATGAAGCGGCCACTCTAAAAGTGACAGGAGGATCTCCTTTTGGAGCGAGCCTACCTGAACCGATTCATGGGCCAAGGGAAGGGTGATCTCTGTGACGAACTGCTCCTCGATCTTTTTTTGACTGTTGAGAAAATAGCGCTTGGATAGCCGATCGCTGCTTTTTTGTGCCTGGGTAATCAGGGCGTGAAGGGCGGCATCATCCTTGCACAAAGCGGTTCTTTGAGCGATGAGCTTTTGAATCTCCTGCTGTTTTGACTCCATAGACAGGGAAACTGCCTGCTTGCACAGAAAGTCGATGGAGGAATAGATCGCTTTTACGGTGTTATAGCGAATGGCGAATTCATGAAGATTGGTATCTACATTGGTGCGTTGGATCACTGCAGACAAAAAGGAGATGCTTTCCTGTCCGTCCTTCAGGGCGCTCTCGCAGGCATTCAATCCATGAAAGGGATGCGTGGGTTTACTGCCGTTAAAGAGGATCCCGTCACTGTATCGCACGCTGTTTTTGTAAAGACTGCAAACGGTCTTTACGGTGGGTTCGATCTTTGCAAGATAGTCCCCCAGCTCTTTTTTCAGAGTGCTATATTCGGCGGTGTATTTATTTTTAAGGGTAAGCTCCTTTTGGGGAAGCGCATTTTGCAGCGCAGTGATCTCCTCCGAAAGCTTCAGATATTGTGTTAAGATCTCCACTTGATTTGCCATAACCCCGTCCTTGAATATATGATTTGAAGTAAAATTGCCTATAAAATAATTGTACCACAAATCGAGGGTTTTTTCAATGGTGATTTCATAAGTTGGACGCATTTTTATCCGTTTTTTGTGCCCCGTACTTGAAAAAAAGGCGGCAATATGCTATACTGAAAGGGTAGGGAGGTGATCCGATGGGCAAATCTGAAAAAAGAAGGCTCAAGGTGGGCGGTGTTTATATCATAATCTCCCTTTGCGCTCTTGCCCTTGCCGTCTGTTTGGTGGATGCCCTTTTGCACCCACCCTATTTTTTAAAGGTCCCCATCAAGATCCTCTTTTTCCTGCTGATCCCACTATCCTACTTTTTGGTGAACAAAAAGGATTTCGGGCAGTTCAAAGGGCTCTTCGTTCCAAAGAAAAAGGGTATTTTGCGTGCGCTTCTTCTGGGCGGCGGCATTTACGGCGTGATCGTAGGCGGCTTTTTTCTCACCCGCGGGATCATCGACTATTCGGGAGTGACCTCAAGCTTAAACGAGGGCATGGGCATCACCGCAGACAACTTTCTTTACGTGTCCATCTACATTTCGCTGATGAATTCCTTCCTTGAGGAGTTTTTCTTCAGAGGCTACGGCTTCATCGCCTTGAAGAGTTACACGGGCAGAGCCTTTGCCTATCTTTTTTCCTCGGCGATCTTCGCCCTTTACCATGTGGGCATGATCCTGCCCATGTTTCACCCTGCCGTCCTGCTCCTGCTGCTTGCGGGGCTCTTTATCGGCGGGTGCATCTTCAATTACATCAACGAAAAGGACGGCAATATCTATGCCTCCTGGTTTGCACATATGTTTGCCAATTTTGCCATCAATACCGTGGGCTTCGTGCTTTTCGATATGATTTAGGCAAGGAAAGGAAAAATATGACGGTATACGAAAAGCTTCACACGGGAGAGCTTTATTTAGAAAACGATCCCGCTCTTGCAGAATTACAGCAGGCGTGCATCGCCAAGGTGCATGTGTATAATGCCATCACCCCCTGCGATCCCGAAAAG
>JAGBIB010000095.1 GCA_017935195.1 Clostridia bacterium | reverse complement strand
TTGGAACGAGATTGGTGACTGGACTTGGGAGAACTACTGCTTAAAGGACGGCGGTTGCGACCGTTGATTTATATAGCGGTTGATGTGTTTAATGCCATGAAGGAAGCCTTTAGCACCCGACTGCCCGAATGCGGTGGGGTGCTGGGGGCTGATAAGGCAGGCATTATAACTGAATTTTATTTTGATTCCCACGGGATCTGCACACCCGATTCGTATACACCCGATCATGTGAAGATCAATGAACTGCTGGAAAATGATTGGGCGCCAAGAGGTATTAGCATGGTCGGTATAGTGCATAGCCATGGCAACGCCGGAGCTTTTCCCTCCTGCGGAGATCTTTTTTACTGTGAACAGATCATGCGTGCGGCGGGGCTTGCGGAGTTTTTACTGCCCGTCGTTACAGTTGCGCCCTTTTGCCTGCACGCCTACGCGGTGCGGGTCGTTGAGGGACGGATAAAGGTGTGTGTTGAGGAATACGCCTTGGTTTGAGCGTCTTTGCGGTGTATGAATTGCAAGAAAAAGCCCCGCTCATTCACGTTTAATTCGTGAATGAGCGGGCTTTTTAAGGGATTTACAGCAGCTCTTCAAGCTCCTCGCCCGTATACAGCAGGTTGAGGGCTTCGAGCATGGCTTTGGTGGAAAGGTTTTGGGGCAGACCGCATTTTTTTAAGAGCGCCTGCCGTTTTTCCTTGCTGTTTTGCCCGCCGTCATAGCCCAGCTCGTAAAGCCTTGCCTTGGTTAACCCTCCGCTTTGCTTTGGATGCACCGCGCCGTCCTTTTTGCCGTTTTCATCCTCGGGACTATCGAGATAGGGCGAAAAAATGGTGCGCAAAAGGGGGGCGTCGATGCCCTCCACTCCCAGAAAGCCTTCCTTGGAGGGGGCGTTTTTTCTTTTTTCCTTGCCCTTTATCTGGGGGATATACAGGTGGATCACCCGATCGGGGGGGAGGATGCTTCGCAAGTGGTTGCGGATGACCAGCCCGCCGCCGTCGCTGTCGGTGAAGACGATGAGGGGCGTTTTTTCCGCAAGGCGGCGCAAAAGGGCTCTCTTTTCCTCGTTTTTGAAGACGCCGAAGCCGTCCATGGTGAGGATCTGTCCCTCAAAGAGGGAAGAGAGCTTGATCTTGTCGTATTTGCCCTCCACGAGGACGGGGTAAAGGATGGTGGGTTTTGTCATAGGCAAAAAATAAGGTTGAAGTTTGCAAGCTTCGCCGAGCGAAGCTTGCGCGGGTGAACTGTGGGAAAGTGCGGAGAGCTCTCCTCAATTCCGCATTCTGCGCTTGCATTCATACTCTGCACAGCCGCATGACCAGGCGGTCAAGGACGGTATAATCGTTGATGGGGGATGCTTTGATTTTCAGATCGGCATCCATGCAAAGGGTCAGCGCTCTCTCAAGGCGAGAAAGGCTTTTGCCCGAGGCGGCCTTCAGGAAGCGATCCACCCTGAAGGAGTGAAGGCCGGTTTCCTTGCTGATCTCTTCCTTGGTGAGCCCCGCTTCAAGCAGACTTTTGCAGGTGTACATTCCCGAAAGGGTGTCCACCACCCCGCCAAGGATTGTTTCGGGGCGTTCTCTTTTTAGCTTCATATCGGAAAGAAGCGTTGCCGCCTTACTGCTTTTGCCCGCCAGCAGGGCATCTGTAAAGGCAAAGGCACCGTCGATGCTCTTTCCGCAGCAGACATAGGGGATATCTGCGGGATCTACCCGATCGGACCCCTTGGAGAGGGTATAGCAGGCAAGCTTTTCGATCTCTCCCGACAGGGCGTACATATCCTCCGAGCAATAGGCGATCAGCTCTGCGGCGGTTTCGGGGGGGCAGAAGACCTTCATTGCCGCAAAGTGGCGGCAGACCCAGCCGTTTAACCCCGCCGCACTTTCTCTGTCGAAAAAGACGGGGGTAAGGAGTCCTGTAAACTTTTTGTAAAGGGCAGAGGGGGCCTTGGGCAGCCGTCCCTCGTCAAACTCGCCCGTCACGGCATAAAGCACCAGCACGCACTCCTCGTAGTCGGGCAGGGAAGACAGCAGGGCGAAAAGCTCCTCGCTGTCAGAGGAGGACAGACGGTTATAGTTGACCGAGTGCAGCTCCACCAGCTTCTTTTCGGCAAACATAGGCAGAGAGCTGACCTGCTCGATCAGGATATCCATCCAGCCGCTGTTTTCTGCCGACACCTTCACGTGGTTGAAGGGGTCGTCCCCCTCGCCCACCACTGCTTTTTTCATAAGCTCCAGGCAGCGGCTCTTCATATACTCTTCCGGCCCGAAAAAGAGGTATCCGCCCTTGACGGCACCGCTTTTGCACGCCTTTTGCAGTTCTTTCGGGGTCATTCTTCGTCCTCCGCGCTGATCTTCATTTTGCAGGAAAAGCCCTGACCGCCCATATTCAGGGTATAGCACAGGGCG
>JAGBIB010000094.1 GCA_017935195.1 Clostridia bacterium | reverse complement strand
GAAAGCTCGCGATGCTCACTGCGTGAGCCGCGAATACCACTCGGCGCGAGCCGAATATCACTGCGTAGCAATATCACTCGCCACAGGCGAATAGAACTGGCGTGATACTCCGATAAGAGTATCACGCCAATGCAGTTTGGTCGGGTTTTTTAAGGTCAATTTACAATATGCTTGCGATCCTTTAAATAGTTTTCAGGAGGGCTGAGCAGATATAATTGCAGGCGGTTTTCTATTGGGCGGATGAGGGACATCAACTGCTTGTGGGAGCAGAAGACGTAAAGATAGGGATCTCCCGTGTCAACGTAGGTGATGCCCTTTTCCTTGCAGCGGTCGATCCAATCGGCTTTGGCTTCCAGCGCCGCCGCCTCTCCTCCGATCTCCAGCACGTGCTCGGAAAAGGTCTTGGCGAACTGCACGCGCGCCCGTCCTTCTTCAAGCGCTTGGGGGTCGGGCTGACCCTGCTCGTCAAAGTACACCTCTTTGATCCACAGGGGCGCATCGTCGTATTTTAACGTCCCGTTGCCGATGTCGTTAATATACCCTTCTTCCCTGTCACAGTCCGAGCGAAAGCTTTTGAAGCGGTCGAACATATGATATAACTCGACCTGAAAGAGGACGATCTGATCGGATGCCTGCATCTCTTCGGGAACGTGGATGCCCGCATTGGCAAAACGGTAATCGGAGTCGTAGTTGACGATGGCATCGGGAAAGAATTTTGCAAAGGGGAAATAGACCTCTTCAATGGGGAAGGGCAGCTCGGAATAGGAGGGCTGAGGGGGCGCAATCGGGCTTTTTTCGGGCGTGGGCGTGGGCTCTGCCGCGGGGGCAGAAGGGGTGCTTGTGGGTGTTTCGCTTTCTTTTTCGGAAGGAGTGCTTACGGCAGCGCTTTCACTTTCGCCCGTGGGGTCGGTGGTAAGGGACGCATCGTTACAGCCTGCCAGCAAGGGAAGGGCGAGCAGAAGGGATAAGATCAGACAAAAGGTTTTTTTCATATTCATAGAAGAACGCTCCTTTCGCTTTTGACCAAACGACAAGACGTTTGCTTTTGCATCTCTATTGTACCACGGTGGGGGGGAAAAAAAGCAAGAGGATTTGTAAAAAAATGCACTTTTGAGGACAAAAAATGGGCTTGCGTCGGCTTTTTTAAGCCCGTGTGCGGGGATTTTTGCCGATCTCTGACGAGCGCAAGAAAACCAAAAAAGTAAAAAGTGCAAAAAATAAAGAAAAACAGCGAAAAAGGTCAATTATTAACACTTTGTTCACACTTGTCTGCTATACTGACAAAAAACGACGTGCTTTGCACAAATCGACTTTAGATTTTAAAGGAGTAGCGCACTATGGCAAAGGGTTACGTGTTATTCAATCAAAAGGCAGGAAACGGCAGAGGCAAGGAGGGCATCGAGGGGCTCTCGGCACATTTTAAGGAGGAATTGACCTTTCTTGACATGACTGCTCTTGAGGGCGGCTATAAAGGTCTTTTCGACAAGATGAACGAGGGCGATTTTCTGGTGCTTTGCGGCGGTGACGGAACGTTAAATTGCTTCGTCAACGATACCGCAGAGTTGTCCTTTGCAGGCGATATCTGGTATTTCCCCACCGGCACGGGCAACGATTTTGCCACCGAAATGGGCAAAAAAAGAGGGGACGACCCCTTCCTTGTGACCGAATATCTGAAGGATCTGCCCACCGTGACGGTAAACGGCAAGGACAGACTGTTTTTAAACGGCGTGGGCTACGGCATCGACGGCTACTGCTGTGAGGTGGGCGACGCCAAGAGAGCAAAATCGGACAAGCCCGTCAACTACACCGCCATTGCCATCAAGGGTCTTCTTTTCAATTATAAGCCCACCTCGGCAAGGGTAACAGTGGACGGCAAGGAGTATTTCTATAAAAAGGTGTGGATCGCCCCCACCATGAAGGGCAAGTGCTACGGTGGCGGAATGATCCCCGCACCCGAGCAGAAGAGAGACGATCCCGAAAAAATGCTCTCCCTCACCCTCTTTCACACCTCGGGCAGGCTGAAGACTTTGATGATCTTCCCCTCCATCTTCAAGGGTGAGCACGTGAAAAACGAAAAGTACGTTGCCGTTTTAAAGGGCAGGGAGATCACCGTGGAGTTCGACTCTCCCCGCGCTCTGCAGATCGACGGTGAAACGGTGCTTGATGTGCTTTCCTACACCGCCAAGGTGTAAAAAGCGACCCGATACCCAAACCAAAAACGGAGCCGTCAGGCTCCGTTTTTGGTTTGGGTATTCACTTTTTCCCCTTTTTGCTCTTCTTTTTGCCCGCTTTTTTGGGGGATTTGGAGGGCTTTTCGGGGGTGGGCTCACCGCTTTGCTCTTTTTTTGGTACGTTTTGCTCCTTTTTTTGGGAGGCGCTTGGTTCTTTCGGAAGAGGTTGCTTTGCATCGGGCAGCTCTGCGGTGGCTTGCACCGGAGGCAGCTCTTGCTCCTCAGTGTTTTTCTTTGTCCGATTCTTCTTTGAAAAGACCCCGCCGATCTTTAAAAGGAAGGGCGGAAGCTCTCCTTTTTTGTGCGGACTCTTCATGGCGGCATAGTAGTTGGTGTCGGTGGGCAGATCCTTTTCCTTCAGCAGCTCCTCTGCTCGCTCCTTGATGAGAATGTAGATCACCGAGAAGAGGGGCACGCCTAAGATCATGCCGGGCAGACCGAAGATGCCGCCCATGATGGTCATCCCTACCAGCACCCAGAAAACGTCCATCTTCATATTGCTGCTTTGCATCAAGGGCACGATGATGTTGCCGTCGATCTGCTGGATGATCAGCACGATGATGATGAAGGGCAACAGCTTTTCGGGATCGGACAGCAGGATGAAGACCCCATTGGGGATGGCACCGATGAAGGGACCGAAATAGGGAATGATGTTGGTCACGCCCGAGATGAGTGCTAAAACGGGGTAGAAGGGCAGGTCTGCGATCATAAAGACGAAGTAGGAAACGATGCCCACCATGATGGAGTCAAGCACCTGCACTCTCAGATAGCGGCCCACTCTCTCGTCGGTGAGAAAGGCCACGTGGTTGATCTTTTCCGCTGTTTTGGGCTTGAAGAAGGCGCTGACCAGCTTTCTCATTCTGCCAAGCTGCTTTTCCTTGGTGAACAGCAGATAGATGCAGAGAATGAAGGTGACCACCGCATCGACCACGAAGGAGACCACGGCAGAGCCGGCACCCCAGGCCTTGTTGAGCAGGTTTTCAAGGGCATCCTTGGAGAAGAAGGTCTTTAAATAGTCGCTCAGATACTCAAGCAGACGGTAAAGCAGCGACTGCTCCTCGTCTAACTCCAGCGCCTGTCTGATGGCGGCGTAGCCCTTTTCAAGCAGATGATTGCCCGAAACGATCTTGTCGATATAGTGATCTAAATTGGCATCCAGCTTTTCCATCACGTTACCCTGAGAAAAGAGGGAGGCGATGCGGTTATAGCTGTCCACGATCTGAGGGATGAAGATGGACACGGCGGCGGCAAGCAGTGTTAAGACCACCGCAAAGGTGAGGATGATGGAAAGCACCCTTTTGAAATTCTTCAGCCATCTTTTTTTATCCGGAAAGCGCAGGATCTTCTTTTCGATGAAATTCAAGATCGGACTGAGCAGATAAGAGATGGCAACGCCGTACAAGATGGGCGCAATGATATCCAGAAATTCTCCTATAAGATCGATAAAGGTCAAGACGCATTCCTCCTTTGGCGTACCGATTTGACCGATAAACGGTGATTATATTATAGCTTGAAAAAGACATTTCGTCAATCACCGTATTGAAAAATATTTGAAAACATGATATACTGTTTGTATGAACGGCATATCAACCCGAGGATGCTGATATGTGTAAGGAGACGGCAATGTTTTTGAAGGAACAGCCCGTATATTTGGGCAAATGTGAGGACTATACCGCAGGGGAGATAGAGGCGCTTTTAAGGGATGCGCTGGCCACTCTGGGCTTTGAAGAAAAGGTGCGGGGGGAGCAGGTGGTGATCAAACCCAATCTGGTGAGAAAGATGGCACCGGAGCTGGGGGGAACCACTCATCCCGTGATGCTGGACGTATTGATCCGATTGCTTTTGGAGATGGGCGCACAGTCTGTTCTTGTGGCGGAAAGCCCGGGCGGAGTATATTCTCCGGGGGCGCTGAGCAGTGTGTATACCGGTTGCGGCATTGCCGCAGTCGTGAAGCAGGCAGGAGGGAATTTGAATTACGATTGCTCCTATGGCACGCTTTCCTGCCCCGATGGTGAAAAGACCAAGAATTTTCAGGTGATCACTCCGATCTTAAAGGCTCGTGTGGCGATCAATCTGTGTAAATTAAAGTCTCACGGAATGATGATGCTGAGTGCGGGAGCGAAGAATCTGTTCGGCACGATCCCCGGGGTGATGAAATTTGAGATGCACGCCCGTTTTCCCGACAGTGGTGATTTTGCGGGGATGCTGGCAGATCTGAATGCTGCCCTGGCACGCGAACGCTCGGTGCTTACCGTATGCGACGGTATCGTGGGCATGGAGGGAAACGGCCCCACAGGAGGCAACCCGCGCAGGATGGGGGTGGTTCTGGTCAGCGAAAACCCCTTTAATCTGGACTTGGCTGCCCAGCAGCTTCTTTCCATGAAGGAGGATGCTCCGCTGACGGCTGAGGGGATCAGGAGGGGCTATTGCCCCGCAAATGCGCAGGAGCTTGATTTTCCCGCCTACCGCCCCGAGCAGCTTGCGGTAAAGGACTTCAAAATGCCCGATACGGAAAGGACGAGCACTCTTCAAAAGGTGTTGACGGTGCATAACGGCCGTTACGCCCGCTTTTTTGAGCCAAGGCCCAAGATTGGGAGAGACTGCAGAGGGTGTCTTGAATGTGTGAGGAGCTGTCCGAAAAAGACCATTGAGGTGGTCACCGACAAGAAGGGAAGAAAAAGGGCGAGGATCGTTCATGACGGCTGTATCAAATGCTATTGCTGTCAGGAGCTCTGTCCCTTTGGATGTGTAAAAATCGAAAAAAATCCGCTGATCTCGCTGGTGAGCCGTTTGTAACAATGAAAAAGTGAACAAACTGAGCAAGGAGCCGACGAGCGGAAGAAAATGAGGAAAGAGCAATGAAGGAACTGAAGGTAAAGGCGTATGCCAAGATCAATTTGTTTTTGGAGATCTGCGGTAAAAGAGAAAACGGCTATCACGAGATCGACACGGTGATGCAAACGGTTGGACTTTACGACGGCATTACCGTGTCCTACGACGAGCAGGGTCAGGGCATCACCCTCTCCTGCAATAAAAAGCACATTCCCACCGACAAAAGCAACATCGCCTACAAGTGCGCCGCCCTCTTTCTGGAGGAAACGGGCAAAACGGGGGGCGTGCATATTCACATTGATAAGAAGATCCCCGTTGCCGCAGGACTTGGAGGGGGATCTGCCGACGGTGCGGCGGTCTTAAAGGCACTGAATCGGTTGACGGGAGCGGAGCTTTCCCTTGAGGAGCTGTGCGTTATGGGCACCAAGATCGGCGCAGACATTCCCTTTTGCATCAGAGGGGGATGTGCTCGAGCCACGGGCATCGGAGAGATCTTTGAGGATGCCCCCGATCTTTGCGGCTTCGTACCGGTGATCGCCATGGGCAGACAGGGTAGCTCCACTCCTGCCGCTTATGGGGCTTTGGATGCTGTGGGGTATGAGGGAAAGACCGATGCCCTGCCCATTTTGCGGGCGCTGGAGGAGAAGGATGCCGTGGGTCTTGTTGGGCGGATGTACAATGCTTTTGAGAGCGTCATCCTGCCCGTGAATCCCGAGGCGGCGGAGATCAAGAACAAATTTGTAAAGCTGGGTGCCTCGGGAACCATGATGAGCGGAAGCGGTGCGGCGGTCTTCGGGCTGTTTGAAAGCCCCTCAAAGGCACGCTTTGCCTGCAACGCACTGCGGCTTTGCGGAAAATTTTCGGTGGTGGCACCGGTGATCAAGGATGCCGCCTTGAAAGAGCAACGGACTCAGAAGAATTAAAGGGTTCAAAAGAAAGGCACAAAGGAGGAGATGCTTTGGAGAACATAATGGATTATCTGCGTTGGAGGGGAGATCTGTCCTTTAAGCAGGACGCCTTCAACGATGTGGACAATCTGCTTCTTTCCGGTTTTTCTTATGTGGATCTGCGTGAGGTCTTTGAGGGAGCAGGTGAAAAGGAACTGCCGTTATCCCTTGTTTGTACGCTGTATTTTGACAGAATGCAGGGCAAAAAGCTGCACTTGGGGGCATTGCTCCCCCCCTCCATCTTCGACATGATGAAGCTGATGGCAGAATCTCCTCGCTTTGCCTCGGTTCGTCTTACCGCTGTAAAAAGCGTGGCAAGAGACGATCCCGATGCCCCCGACGGACAGGCACAGTGGTCAGCACTGACCTTCCTTTTTGAGGATCAGACGATGTATATCGCCTTCAGCGGCACCGACGACACCTTGGTGGGCTGGAAGGAGGATTTCAACATGGCGATCTACAGCACCATTCCTTCTCAAAGAGAGGCGGAGGCGTATGTAAGGCAGGTCGCTTTGGCATATCCCGACTACAAGGTACGCCTTGGCGGACACAGTAAGGGGGGGAATTTGGCCATTTACAGTGCGGCGAAATGCGGGCAGGATGTGCAGGATCGGATCATGACGGTCTATGCAAACGATGCTCCCGGCTTTCCCCGCGCCTTCCTTGCCGATCCCGATTACCGCAGAGTCAAGGACAGGGTGCGCCTCATTCTGCCCGACCAAGCCTTCGTGGGACTGCTTCTTTATCATGATGCCCGTCGTACGGTGGTGAAGAGCAGTGAAAAGAGCGTGCGTCAGCACGATTGCTTCACTTGGCTGGTGGAGAAAAACCACTTTGAGGAGGCGGAGGGCCTTTCGGGTGAGGCACTTCTTTTAAGAAAGGCGGTGCTTGCATGGATGAACGACATGACCTTGGAGGAGCGCAAGGCCTTTATCGAAACGGTGTACAGAGTGCTGACGGTGGAGGCGGGCACGGTGACCGAGTTGGTGGAAAATCGGGCGACTTTGCTTCGCTCCTATAAAAACCTGGAGCCGGAGCAGAGACAGATCATCAGAGCAATGCTCAAGAGGCTGCTTAAGAGCGGAAAGCAAGTGTACACGGGGGTGCTTCAGACCCCGGCACCTGCCGTGAAGGAGGTCTCCCCACCTAAAAAAAGTGTGGGAAAGCCCACCTTTGTCACCCATTTCAGCGGATCCAGCCTGAGAAGCGGCAAGCCTTCGGGCGCAAAGAAAAAGAGGGACTGAGCCTCGGCTCGCACCTACCTTGAAGAGTTTGAAAAAAGAAAACACAAAACGGTGCCTTTTTGATCGTTACGGACGATGGAAAAGGCACTGCTTTTTTTGCGTTTCTTAATATTTTTTTAAAAGTTTTGAAGAAAATGTTTGTAATAAGTGTTTACTTTGCGAAAGGAATATGGTATAATTGAAGCACAGTTTATATCAACACTTCAAAGGAGTCCACTATGATGAAAAAACTTCTGGCAGCACTGTTGTCGGTGACCATGTGTCTTACGGCAATCCTCGGACTGTTTTCTCTGACCTCCACCGGTCAGATCTCCGAGATCTACTTAAACGAGCTGAGCTATCTGTCCTCCTCTAAGGCGGGATGGAGTGAAATCAAGCTCAACCGTTCTGTAAATGACGGCGGTCTGCGCTTGAAAAATGCAGGCGCCCCCATGTCCTTTGCAAGAGGCGTTGCTGCGCACGCCGATTCCATCGTGGAATACGATCTTAGCAGCCTTTCCGCTGTGCGCTTTACCTCCTACATCGGTGTTTGTGCCGATGGCGGTAACGGCTCTTCCTCAGTGGATTTCGAGGTAAAGGTAGACGGCGTTTCGCTCTACAAGTCGCCCACCCTTTACGTGGATTCCAAGGCGATCCTTGTAAATGTTGCCATTCCTCAGGATGCGCAGACCCTGACTCTGCTGACCACCGGTGCAGGCGACGGCGTGAACAGCGACCACACCGCTTGGTTTGATGCCAAGCTTTACACGGTAAGCGGCGGAGCGCTGGCAACGGACGTCTCCTTTGCATCCGAGCAGTACACCCTTTCTGCAGGCAGCGGAATGATGCTGACCACCACCGCATCCCCCGCAGGCGCACTGACGGGCGACGTGATCTACTCTGTAGAAAACGGTGATATCGCAAGCGTGACTCCCGACGGCTACGTATTCGGTAAGGGTCTGGGCGCCACCACCGTAAAGGCGTACTATCCCGTGCTTGATCTGACCGCCACCGCAACCCTTCGCGTTTGCGCAGACGGCAACTACACTCTTGACGAGCAGACCTGGGAGGTGCGCGAGGGAAGCGATGATCCCATTACGAGAGATTATCCTGCCGACAATATGGCAATGCTCCCCATCACCTACGGTAACACCAATCAGGATATCGGCTCTTCTCTGCTGATGCCCGCCCCCGAGGGTGATTTTGAGATCACCGTGAAGGTCAGCGGCGGTCTGATATACGATTACCAGCTGATTGGTCTGGTTGCATACACAGGACCTGCCTCCATGGTAACCGTGGCAAGAAGATATCACACCTATTTCGGGGGCAACGTTTTCTGCGCCTCCACCTATGTGGACGGCTACGATGACAGATCCACCTCCGACCCCGCTCCCGCTCAGGATGCGTATCTGAAGATGACCAAGAGCGGCAACAGCTTCACGGGCTATTACAGCTTTGACGGTGCGGAGTGGACCAAGATGTCCGATTCGATCGTTTCGGAGATCGGCGGAAGTGACGAGCTGAAGATCGGTATCACCGCCATGACCAGCTCGGGCGGCTACGTTCCCGTGCTCTTCACCGATTTCACCCTGAACGGTGAAGAGATCCCCTTCTCGATAAAATCCTCCGACCTGACCATGAAGGTTGCGGCAGGAAAGACGGTGCAGACCGTTTCGTCTCTGCTTGGTAGCGGCGAATACGGCGATTTAAGCTATGAGGTGGCAGATACCACCCTGGCAACGGTGGATGAAAAGGGTCTGGTGACCGGTATCAAGCCCGGCGTGACCGTTTTAACCGCCACCAAGGGCGGCGAAAGCCAGAGCTTCCTTCTGCAGGTCTTCTCCGGTGAGATCAACTCCTTTGACGAGGACGTTTGGCAGATCGTCAACCCCGGTGCCGCTGCACCCGTTTTTGACGGAACCACCGCAGTGATCGGCATCCCCACCGGTGACTTCGGTGCGGGCAAAACCATCTCCAATATGGTTCTTTTAACCCCCACCACCGAGGATTTTGATATCTGTGTGAAGGTCAGCGGAGGTCTTGACAGCAACTTTGAATCCATTGGTCTGGTTGCCTATGCCGACGAGCAGAACGGTGTGGCAATGGAGCGCAGAAGCCACTCCTATTTCGGCGGCAACGTCTTCTGCCTCACCGATTATGAAAACGGCGGCTACGAGCCCTACGTGGCAGATCCCGAAAAGGATACCGAGGCGTGGGTCAGACTGGTGAAGAAGGGCAACAAGTTCACCGGCTACTACAGCTATGACGGTGAGAGCTGGACTGCTGTGGCAGATGCGCAGGAAAACGTCACGGTAGGCTCTTGCGAAAGCCTGAAGGTGGGACTTATTGCAAGATCGGGTCTTTACGGATCTGACAAGCGGGGTACCTACAGCGAGTTTTACTACAACGGCACCCTGATTCCCTTCTGTGTTTCCGATAAGGCGTGCATCGCTTACAACGACGAGATCTACAGACTTCCCGTGGATGCCGACGCATCCGCTCTTCCCGAGGAGCTTCTCTGCTACATGGCATCGGGCGACTATGCAGATCTGGCAGTAGAATGGAATACCGAAAAAGCAGACTTCACCCGTCCCGGCGTTTATGAGATTGAGGGTAGCGTGGACGGTCTTACCGTGAAGGCACTGCTCGTTGTGGGCCGGGATCTTGACGGCGACGGCAGAGAATCTATTTCCGACGTGACCGCACTCCTCAATCATCTGGCAGGCATGGAAGGTGTGCTGACCGAAGGAGCAACTGCCGACCTTGACGGTGACGGCGAAGAGACCATCAAGGACGTAAACGCTCTGCTTTCCCTTCTTGCAGGCAACTGAACAAGGCTTTTAACGGGGAATCCCGTTTTGAGAAGAGCTTCCGACTTCTTAAATAAAGAGGAAAAATTTCACAAAAGGAGAACGATATGAAAAACAGAAGAATCCTGACAGTGATCCTTGCTTTGCTGGCTGTGTCGCTGACCGTGAGTGCGCTCTGCTTTGGCGGATCTGCCGAGGAGCCCAGCATCTACCTCAGCGATCTGACCCCCACCGTGGCAACGGCGGGCTGGAACAGCGTGCATTACGACGAGAACTTGAACGGCGGAAAGCTGAAATTAAACAACGGCGGCGACCCCATCACCTTTGAAAAGGGTCTGTTTGCCCACGTTGATTCGCTCATCGAATACGATCTGACCGATATTCCCGCCGAAAAGCTGACCGCCTACATCGGCATCAACGAAGGCGGACAGGGCTATGAGAGCTATGCTTCCGCCGACTTCGAGGTGAAGGCAGACGGCGTGTCCATCTACAAATCGGACGTGCTGAAGTTTGATTCCAAGGCAGAATTCATCACCGTGACCATTCCCGACGGCACCAAGAAGCTGTCGCTGATCACCACTCAGGCGGACGGCAGCAACTACGCCGACCACACCGTATGGTGTGATGCCAAGCTGATCCTTGATCCCTCCGTGGGCGATCTGCTGAATTCCCTCGAAGCAAACACCCCCGTTTCGGTTCTTGCCGAAGGGGAGAGCGCAAAGATCGGCTATACCGCGTATTCCTTCAAGGGCGAGGAAATTGCGGCAAGCAAGCTGAAGATGACCTTCACCTCCTCCAACACCGCCATTGCCACCGTTTCCGCTGACGGTACGGTTACGGCAAAGGGTGAGGGTGCGGTGACCATCACCGTGAAGGCAGTCAAGGACGGCAAGACCGTTTCTGCTGACGTGAAGATCAACTGCATCGGCAAGAGCTCCGAAAAGTCCTTCCTGCTGGCTTCTCCCGAGGGCAAGGTGCAGATCCTTCTTGAAAACACCGCAAACGGACTGCGCTACTCGGTATTTACCGACGGCAAGACGGTTGTTGAGCCCTCCGTGATCGGCTTCAAGGGCGACGTGAACTTCGTCAAGGGCTTCACCTACGTGTCCAAGTCCACCGTGAAGACCATCAACGAGACTTACAAAAAGTATTCGGGCAGCTATAGCGAAGGTCACGATTACTGCAAGGAGCAGTCTGTGAAATTCGCCTGCGGCGACTACTACTTCACCGTGATCCTGCGTGCCTACGACGACGGCTTTGCCTACAGAACCGAGATCGAGGCAAAAAGCGGCAAGCAGACCACCATTACCTTCACCGACGAGGTAACCAACTTCACCTTCCCCACCGGCTCCACCATTTGGGCGTCCGAGCTGGGTCAGGACAGCCTGAAAAACGGATATTCCTACGAATCGGGCTTCCCCGCATACACCGTGGACGCCACCAACGGCAAGTACCTTGCCTTTGCATCTCTTGTCCGCGTGGACGATGAGCTGTACACCCTGATCAACGAGGCAGATCTGTTTGGGGATCTGTATTACGGCTCACTCTTAAAGGGCATCGGCGGCAGAGCTTTGGAGCTGCACCCCGCTCCCATGGCGGCAAGCAGCGTGACGGTCACCCTTGACCCCGCCTTCACCGCCCCCTGGAGATACGGCGTGGTGGGGGATCTGGAGACCATCGTTGAAAACGATCTGATCGAAAACTTAAACGAAAGAGCAGAGGGCGATTATTCCTGGATCAGACCCGGTGTGACTGCCTGGATGTGGCTGTCCGAGGGCTTCCAGGGACAGAGAACCGAATCCACTCTGAAGAAATACGTGGATCTTGCCCACGATATGGGTTGGACCTATCTGATCCTTGACGAGGGCTGGCAGCCCGGTGCCACCACCCCCGGTAAGGTATACGAGGGCTATTTTGACTACTTCGACGATCTGGTAGACTATGCCGCAGAGCGGGACGTTTACTTCGTTGCATGGGTCAAGATGAGAGACCTTGACACTGTGGAAGAGCTGTCCCTGCTTGAAGAGTGGGCAGACAAGGGCATCAAGGGCATCAAGGTGGACTTCATCGAGTCCGAGGGCGTAGACCGCATCGAGATCATGGAGCGCATCTACGACAAGTGCCTTGAGGAGAAGCTGATCGTCAACGTACACGGCTTCAACAAGCCCACCGGTGAAATTTCCCGTTGGCCCAACATCATCAACAGAGAATCCTTGAAGGGACAGGAATACGGCGGCGTATGGTCCACCGATACCACCATCTGGCCCTACACCAGAGGTGTGACCGGTGCGATGGATATCACTCCTCACCTTTATCCCACTCCCTCCTCCTCCACCACCGCCGCACAGCAGCTGGCGTTAAACATCGTCTTTGAATCGGGTATGCCTTGTATGGCAAGTAACCCCGAGACCTACTACGAGAGCAACGTGAAGTTCTTCTTGAAGAACCTGCCCACTCATTTTGACGAGCTGGAATTCGTGGATGGCAGCGTGGCCGGCTACACCGTTTTGGCGCGCCGTCAGGGCGAGAACTGGTATATGGGCGGTGTGACCCAGAGTGCGGCTGACGTGCCCGTGACCCTGGACTTCCTTGCCGAGGGCGAGGAATACATCGCCGTGATTTACGAGGACGGCGAAGGCAGAAATGATATCGCCGTCAGAAGCCTGAAGGTAAAGAAGAACGACGAGATCACCCTTCATATGGGCAAGCAGGGCGGTGTGACCGTAATGCTTCTGCCCAAGGACAGCGCAAACCTGCCCACCTCCATCACGGCAGACAAGTCTTTGGTCACCGTGAAGACGGGCGACACCTTCAAGGTGAAGTTCACCGTTACCCCCGCCAACGCAGATCCCACCGATCTGAAGGTCACCTATAGCGATCCTTCGGTAGCCGTGGTTGCCGAGGACGGCACCGTGACCGCAAAGGCACCCGGTGTGACCACCATCACCTACGAAAGCCCTGCCGCAGGCGTTTCTGCAACCGTTGAGGTGCGGGTATACAACGTCGACGAGGACTATGGTATGGCGTGCTATCCCGTAAAGATCAACCGCACCGTAACCGTTGTGGCAAGCAAGATCCTGGGCGAGGGCAAGATGACCGATCTGACCTACAAGATCGGCAACGAGAATATCGCAACCGTATCGGCAGATGGTACCGTGACCGGTATCACCCCCGGTGTGACCACCCTGACTATGACGAGCAAAGCAGGCAAGACAGAGATTGCCGTGATTGCGGTATACACCGAGCAGTCTGCCGACAGCGGCATTTGGGAAGTGCTCAATCCCACGGGCGGCGATAAAGCTCCCGTGCTTTCCCCCACTGCACGTACCACTCTGAAGCTGACCATCTTAACGGGCGACATCAACAATCAGATCAAGAATCTGGTGGTGACCGACGCTCCCGCAGGCGACTTCGAGGCGATCGTTGAGGTATCGGGCGGTCTGACGCAGGACTTCCAGTCTGTGGGTTTGGTGGCTTATGCCAACGACGAGAATCTGATCGCCGTTGAAAGACGTCATCACTCCTACTTCACCGGAACCAACGTCTTCTGCATCTCCACCTACACCAACACCTATGTGGAGAAGCACACTCCCGAAAGCAAGGCAAATGCCAACGCCTTCTTAAAGCTTGTGAAGGAAGGCAACAAGTTCACCGGCTACTACAGCTACGACGGCGAAAGCTGGACCAAGATTTCCGAGATCACCTCCGAATCGGTGGCAGGCGCTAAGGATCTGAAGATCGGTCTGATTGCAAGATCGGGTTCCTACGGCGCAGAGAAGCTGGTGACCTACAAGAACTTCACCTTAAACGGTGAGCTGATCCCCTTCATTCCTGACGAAGAGGCGTGCCAGCTGCTGGCTCCCACCGTGATCGAGGTGAAAAAGGGCGCTGAGAGCGCAGGACTTCCCGAAAAGCTGCCCCTTTACTACAACACCGGCAAGACCTCCGATGTGGCAGTACAGTGGATCACCGACGGTCTTGATCTGAACACCGCAGGCGAATACCTTGTATTTGCAACGGCAAACGGTATGAGAGCGGGCGTGACCGTGAAGGTGGTTGCGGACGATCCCGTGGATCCTCCCGTAGATCCCCCTGTGGAGCCTCCCGTGGAGCCTCCCATCGATCCTCCCTCCGCAGGTGACGGTACGATGCTCTTCCTGCTTGTTGCAGTGCTGGGCATGGGCGGACTGATCCTTCTGGTTTCAAAGAAGAGAAGAAACGCCTGAAGCGAAGATTTGAAAACGCATCAATTAAAAAAACGACTTTGACCTCACGGTCAAAGTCGTTTTTTTGTCTATCGAAAAAGCTGTTTGGGACTCTGCTCCAACCCCCATAAAGGAAACCTTCCCCAAAAAGTTTCTTAAAAGCCTTTAAAAGCTTTGAGATACCGGGCGGTTTAAAACCCGCATTTTGAATGAAGGTGATCCAAGAAAAGTATTTTTGGAAAGCCCCCCGAAGGGGGAGTGCCGTTTCGGTGATCCTTGCAGTAATTTATTTTAGAGGAATGCAGTAATTTATTTTGGAGGAACAGGTGATCTTTTAAAGGGACGGCAGACTTACCAACCCATCAGGTGGACAGCCACCGAAAGCAGATGCTCTGCCACGCCGCCCAGCGAAAAGAGGGAAAAGGCGGTAAGGAGGACGGTGAGCAGATCGAAGGCAAGTCCTGCCCAAGTGAATCTTTTGATGCGGGTCGAAATATAAAGCGCCAGACAGACGATCAGCCCTGCAAGGGCGGCAAGCGCCAGCAGGATCCCCACCCTGATGCCAAGGGGATGGCGGTTGTGGGAGCTTTGGGTGATGAAGGAGATTACCGCATTGACCGCTCCGTAAACGCCTGCCGAGGCGCAGAGTCCTGCCGTTACCGAAAGGACAGTGGCTTTGGTGATACAGTACCTTTGTACCTTCTTTTTGAAGATCAGGCGGATCAAGCCTAAAAGCAGAGCCCATGCGCCAAGAGAGACAAGTGCGGGGCAGAGTCCGCCAAGCTCCTTGGCAAAGATATTTGCGTAGCCTGCGATCAGTTCAAAAAGGTTGGTAACCACGTGATCGTCTGTGAAAAACAGAATGAAAAGGGGCAGAAGAAGGGCGCAAAGGGGGGCAAAGATGCCTAACGACAGCAGGAAGGAGGTAAACTCCGAGCGGAGCTTTTTCTCCTTGCTTTTCTTTTGCTTGGGGGCTTTCTCATCGAAAATGCGGTGGGCAAGCCGGGCAAGCCCTTCAAAAAAGGCGGCGGGGCTTTTTTTGCTCTTTTTCTTTTCGGGGGCGGTGGTATTCATCGTAAAGTCTCCTTTGAAGTAGGATTGTTTTTTTCATGATCTTCAAGATTGTGTTTTTTTAACAGATCGTTGACGGTGTTTCGTTGCTTTTCGGAAAGGGTTAAAGTCTTTTTATCGGTCAGATCCAAAAACGTACCGCTTTTGGTGGAATAGGAAAGGCGTTGCCGTTGCGTGATGAAGAGATGGTCGCCGTCCTCCTCTGACGCTGCAAGTCCATCCTGCCATGCTCCGTCGTTTAAAATGCCGATAATATATCCTTTATCCTTGCCGTCCAATATGATGCGCACTTCTCCTGCCTCTGAAAGGGAATAGCAAAAGCCGTCCCAGGCAAGCTCGTAGGTCTTTTTTGCGCACCCGACGAAGGAAAGACAGCACAAGGCCAGCATCAAAGCGAAAAAAGACTTGAATTGAAGCGTTTTCATCCTCATCTCTCCTTCCCAAAGTATCTGATCGTGCAGAAGCTGTGGTTTCTTCGGTCACAGATCTCAAGCATATAGCCCTTTTCGGGATCGTTTTCCGCAAGGGTCAGGCGGTAATAAAAGCAGGTGTCGGGATTGGTGGACAGGGGGTAGTTTAGAGGGTGAAGTAGCTTGCTTTGCACATAGTCCGTGTCCTCAAGATGGGTGTCTGCCGAAGAAAGCAGGGGTGAAATTCGTTCAAGATCCTCCTTTTTGAGCATCTCGTAGCCCATCTCCACAAGCTCCTCGGGGGTGCTTTTAAGGTATCCGTAAAGGCTTAAAGAGTAGGCGTAAAGTCCTGCGGGATCGGTTTTTTCGGAGTGATAAATGTCAAGAGGACCGTCTGCCGTTTCGGGGGTCTTTTGGGCATCGTCAAAAAGTGCCGTAACCTTCAGACGGTGCAGATGCTCGCCCGGCAGATCGTTGATCGCCCCGTTTGCAAGCAGGGCAGGCAGGGTCAGTCCCTCAAGCCCGCGGGTGCGCTCCTTCAGATAGTCGGAAAGGTGGGAAAAGGCGAGCTGCTTTTGAGAGTCGTCCTCGCACTCTTCAAGGAAGGTGCAAAGGGTGGGGATGGCGGAGTCGCCAAGCGAGGCAAGGTAATCTACGTCCAGACGCTCAACGGTGCCTTTTTGGTAGCAATCGTAGTTGTGTCTTGCGATAAAGGCATCGGTGTCGGGCAGAGCAAGCAGCGAAAAGCAAAGAAAGAAGAGGGGAATGGCAATGGGGGCAAAAGGCAGCCTTGGAATGAGTCTGCAGAGGGTTAACAACAGGAAAAAGAGGGCGAGCAGTCCCATAAACCACAGGGTATAGAGCCTTAAACGGGTCAGTCCGTAGGCGGAAACGTACATGATCATCTGGGAAAGGGCGGTGGCGCAAAGGATCAGAGTGACCGACGAGAGGATCACCGTGCCCACCGTTACGGCGGCAGAGACCTTCCCCTTGCCGTTTTTCTTGGTGAAGAGTCTGAGGGTCATCAGGGCAAGGGCGTTGATCACCGCCACGGCGCAAAGACGGAAGAAGCCGTCACGGGCAAAGGAGGAGAAGGTGTGGCTTGCGGGAAGCGTCCCCGAAAAAACGGCGGCGTAGTAGTCCTTTTGGGCGAAAATGAAGACGCCGTAAAGGAAGAGCAGGGGCAAAAGGGCGGTAAAGCCCACCAGCGCGGGGCAGAAGGCAAGGGTCTTTCGTGCGCCTGCGCATTGCTCCTTCGTCATCGTTTTTTCAAAAGAGCCCTTCTTTGCCGAGCGGATGGCGCCGAAGAAGAGGGCACCTGCGGGAATGCCGAAGAGCAGGGCGGTGAGTCTGGCAAAGAACTTCTCGCCCAAAAAGCGGAAGATGCTGTCAAGAGTGCTATTGAAATTCTCGTCAAAGGACAGCAGAAGGAAGACGATCAGCGCAGGGAGGAGGGCGACCGTCAGACCTGCCAGCACGAGCAGGATGGAAATACCCAGTTTTTTTCCTCTTTTGCCCGAGGAGATGGCAAAAAAGCTGTCACCAAGGGCAAGAAAGGGAGAACACGCCGCCTTTAACGCATCAAAGAGGAAGAGTCCGCCCGCCCTTTTTTCAAGGGCGTTTGCCCCCGCCTTATGGCAGAAGAGGAAGAAGGACAAAAGGGCGTAGGTCATGATAAGCAATCTTAAAAAGGGTGCGGAGGAAAGGAAGAAGCCAAGGGAGAGGATCAATGCCGAAACGGGGTAAAAGAGTGCGTTTTTTGCCCTTTTTATCTGTTCCTTTTCTACGAAAACAAGAGCAAAGGCAAAAAGCAGGGCGGTGAAGATCAATCCCGAAACAGGCTTTTGCCAGATGAAGAAGGCACGGCAGTAAAGATAGCCCACGAGGAAGGAGAGCCACGCACCCACCACTGTTTTTTTATCAAAGGTGGGGCGGCTTTTCTCCTCTTGCCCTGAAGGGGGAATGGGCACTGCAAAAGAGTGGGAAAGGGTAGGATTTGCGTTCATTTTAATCCTCCTGTTGTGGTTCGTCGGGTTTAAATTCCAGAATATCTTCCACCTTGCAGTCAAGGGCTCTGCAGATGGCGTCAAGGGTGGAGAAGCGGATGGCTTTTGCTTTGTTGTTTTTTAAAATGGACAGATTGGCAATGGTGATGCCCACCTTTTCCGAAAGATCGGAAAGGGACATCTTTCTTTTTGCCATCATCACATCTAAGTTGATCACGATCACGGTGCCACCTCCTTAAATGGTGAAGTCGTTTTCGTTCTTGATGGCGGTTGCCTCCTCAAGCACGTTTTTCACTACACCGATGACCACGCCCACGAAGACCACCAGCAGTCCCACGGCCAAGGCCATTTTAAACCACGGGGTCAGAAGAATGAAGAGGGCACCGATAACCATGATAAAAAGAGAGATGGTGCCGATGCACTTTACCGTTTTATCGGTGAAGGTCAGCCCCTTTTTGATGCGCAAGAGCAGGTAGATGAGCGCACCGTCTTCAAGTGCCGCAAGGGCCATCAGAAGATAGGACAGGCAGTAGATGAAGACCTTTTCGCCGAAGGCGGGCAGGTCGCCCGTAAACATTGAAAGAGTGTTGGTGCATTTCCATTCGATATATCGGGGAAGGAAAAAGCAAAGAGAGAGGATCACCGCCAACACGGTGATGGATAAAATCAGTGAGATATACAAAGAAAGCTTGTTTTTTTGTTTCATGGTCGCTCCTTTTCGGGTGCCTGCTTCCGCACCCCTGTTGTTGGTTGCAGTATAGCATAGCTTTTGCCGTTTGTCAATAGGAATTTATCGAAAAACGATAAATTTTTATTGATTGTCAGTTGAGCTTGCGCTATCAAGCTCTCTTTTTTTAAGCAAGGGAGCGGGTGGGGCGGTTTTTGTCTCTTTGCCCGTTCATTTTAAAAAAACTATTGCCATTTCCATTATTTCGTGCTATACTGTAAACGTAAAGTTATGCCCTTTGCCCTGTAGGGGGAGGGAGGAGTGAAAGGAAGGGTTGCGATGAAAACTCTTGGCTATTATAACGGAAAATTCGGTGAGCTTGACGAGATGACCGTCCCCATGAACGATCGGGTCTGCTATTTCGGTGACGGGGTGTACGAGGCAACGCTGGCAAGGAATTACACCATCTACTGTCTTGATGAGCACGTTGACCGACTGTTTTCCAGCATGGAAAAGCTGAGGATCCCTGCTCCCATGACCAAGGCGGATCTGAAGGAGGAGCTTTATGCCATGGTGCGCAAGATGGACTGCGGCGAGCTGATCGTCTATTTTCAGGTCACCAGAGGCACGGGAATGCGCGCCCACGCCTTTCCTGAAAAGTCCTCCTCCAATTTGTGGATCGCCCTTTGGGAGATGCACGCCGACGATCTTACAAGACCCATTCGTCTGACCGAAATGGACGACACCCGCTTTTTACATTGCGACATCAAGACCTTGAACCTGATCCCCTCGGTGATGGCATCGCAAAAGGCCAAGGAGCAGGGGGCGGACGAATGCGTTTTCCACAGAGGGAAAACGGTGACCGAATGCGCCCACTCCAATATTCATATACTGCAGGATGGGACGCTGATCACCCACCCCGCCGACCGCTACATCCTTGCGGGCATTGCAAGAAAAAATCTGATAAAATACTGTCTGGAGTCGGGCATTCCCGTGGAGGAGAGGCCCTTTACCATGGACGAACTGAAAAATGCTGACGAGGTCATCGTCTCCTCCTCGGGTGCCTTTGCTCAGAGAGCCCTCTTCCTTGACGGCAAGGACATCGGCGGCAAGGCGGGCACGCTTTTAAAGCAGATACAGAAGGCTCTGCTTGACGATTTTATTGAAAAGACCGGGGAATGACGAGCCATTCCTTGGATGATAGAGAGTGAAGCGCCTCAATAAGGGCGCAGATGCAGAGATTGAAGAATGAAACGAGATTTGAGTAAGTTTCGCACTTGGGTGGAGATCGACCTGGGGGCGCTGGAAGAAAATTTAGAGGCGATCAAAAGCAGTTTGCCCGAAAACACCCACATTTGCGCCGTGGTGAAGGCAGATGCCTACGGACACGGAGCCATCGCCATTGCCAAGGCCCTTTCGGGCAGATGCCGCTATTTTGCGGTTGCCATGGCGGAGGAGGCGTATGAGCTGCGCCGTGCAGGTGTTGACGATCCCATTTTGGTTTTGGGCATTCCGCCCGAGGGACAGTATGAAGGCCTCATCAGACAGGATGTGACTCTGACCGTTCCCACGGCAAGCGAAGGGCTTGCCATTGCCAAGGCGGCAAAAAGGGCGGGTAAACGGGCAAGGGTGCATATTGCGCTGGACACCGGTATGGGCAGAATCGGCTTTTTGCCCTCCGAAAAGCATTTTGAAGAGATCAGTTCACTTTTTGAAAGGGAGGAACTGGAGATCGAAGGGATCTTCAGCCATTTTGCCTGTGCCGATATGCAGGACGGTGCTTTTTCTGCCGATCAGCAGGCGCTTTTTGACAGCATCGTGAACAAATTGGAGCGGCGGGGCTACGCCGTTCCCCTTTGTCATTTGTACAATTCCGCCGCCACCTGCACCATGACCGATCCCCACGATATGGTCAGAGAAGGCATCCTTCTTTACGGTATTTCCCCCCTTGAGCAGCAGGAAAGCTGCCCCATCGGGGTGCACCCCGTGATGACCATGAAAAGCAGGGTCATTCAGGTGAAGACCGTGCCGCCCCAGACGGTCATTTCCTACGGAAGCACCTACCGCACCACGGCGGAAACGGTGGTCGCCACCGTTTCGGCAGGCTACGGAGACGGAGTGCCCAGACTTCTTTCAAACAGAGGTCACGTGATCGTGAAGGGGCAGTACGCACCCATCATCGGCAGGGTGTGTATGGATCAGCTGATGATCGATGCCACCCATATTGCGGATTTGCAGGTGGGGGACGAGGTTGTGCTGTTCGGTCGTGCCGGCAAGCATCTGCTGGGAGCCGATCGGGTGATGCGCCAATGCGGCGGCATTGCCTATGAGCTGCTATGCAACGTGAACAGACGGGTGCCCAGAGTATATATGCGGAAGGATCAGGTGGAGAGCATCTCCAACATCCTGCCCGAGGGGGAAGACCTTTAAGCAAAGAGAGAAACGAAAGGACGTTATATAGAAATGAATACCATTACCACAACCCTGAGCCTTCTTTTAAAGGAGGCCTTTGAAGCCTGCGGATACGATGGCGCCCTTGGCGTGGTGACCAAGTCCGACCGTCCTGAGCTATGCCAGTTCCAGTGCAACGGTGCCATGAAGGGGGCGAAGCTTTATAAGCTCCCACCCTTCAAGATCGCCACCGCCGTGACCGAAAAGCTTGCCGATCATCCCGCCTTTTTGAAGGTGGAGATGGCAATGCCCGGCTTCATCAACCTGACCTTGAAAAACGAATACCTTACCGATTATATCAATAAGACCGCCGCTGACCCTGCAAAGGGGATGCCTCAGCTTCTTTCGGGCAAAAAGGTGCTGGTGGACTACGGCGGGCCAAACGTGGCAAAGCCCCTGCACATCGGGCATTTACGTTCTGCCATCATCGGCGAGTCCATCAAGCGCATCAGCCTTGCCGCAGGCGGCGATGCCTTCGGTGACACGCACCTTGGTGACTGGGGTCTGCAGATGGGTCTG
>JAGBIB010000093.1 GCA_017935195.1 Clostridia bacterium | reverse complement strand
GATGCACCGCCCTTTCGGAGGTAAGCCTGCCCGTGAGCGTGAAGAGCGTGGGCGAGAGTGCCTTTGAGTGGTGCACCTCCTTAAAGGAGATCACCCTGCCCGAAAATCTGACCACCCTGAAAAGCGGCGCCTTTTCAAACGGCGGGCTTGAGAGCATCGTCCTGCCGAGTGGCGTGAAGACCCTGGAGGATGCGGTGTTTGCAAACTGCAAGGCGTTAAAGTCGGTCACCTTGAACGAGGGGCTCGTTACCCTTTCGGGCTTTTCCTTCTGCACCGCCCTTGAGCGCATTGAGATCCCCTCCACCGTGAAGACGCTGGGCTATCAAGCCTTTGCAGGCTGTACGGCACTCAAGGAGGTCACCCTGCCGCAGGGACTGAGCACCATCGGTGACCGTGCCTTTGCCAAGGCGTACGACCTTTCGCAGATCGTCATTCCCGCAGGGGTGAGCGAAATGGGCGGACACGTCTTTGACGGCTGTATTGCGCTGAAGACCATCTGTTGCGAGGCGGAAAAGCTGCCCGCAGGCTGGCAGAGCGGCTGGGCAGGCGGATGCAAGGCGGAGATCCTTTGGGGGGAGCAGACCGCATGAGCGTCTTGCCGTCGGCACCGAGCCCGTCTTCCCCAACGGGAAGGATGAAAGCATCAAAAGAGCAATCCATGCGGCGTGCCGTTCCAAAGGGAACGGCACACCGCACTTCTTTTGTTATGCCTTGTAAAAGGCAGCTTTTCGTCGGTCGGCGGTGGAAAAGGAGGCGTTTTCTCTTGACATCCACCCCCGTTTATGGTACACTTCCAAGAGAAGAGAGCAAAAAGGAGGGGAATTCCATAATGAAGAACCGTTTTTCGCCCTTTGCAGGCACTTTTGCAAGCGTTTTTGCAGGCGTTCTTGCCCTTTGCCTGCTTTTTTCGGGATGCAGCAGCCCCGGAAAAACCACCGATCCCCAAAGCAAGGAGGACTCACCCATGACCGAGCAAAGCAAAAACGATAACGCATCCGCCTCGGTGGATGGCACTTTCCCTTCAAAAGAGAGTGCTCTGCCCTCAACAGAGCCCTCCGACACCTCGAAAGATCCATCCGAGCCCACGGAGGATCTGACCCCGCGGGATCTGCGGATACTGCTCAGCTCGGACATCCACTGCACCGACCTGCAGGAATGGTACGGGGTGGACTACCGCACCCGTATGGAGCATTGGGTGCAGGCGGTAAAGAGCGAGCACGCCGCAAACAAGATCGACCTGCTGATCGTCAACGGCGACATTTCGCTGGATTTCTGGATCCACGGCGGCTCGGTGCTTGAAAAGGGCGAGGGCACCTCAGGCATCTTTATAAACGACTACCTTTCAAGGCTGCCCGAGGATCTCCCCGTCTTCGTCCTGCCCGGCAACCACGAGCAGTATGGCGATGAAAAATGGCTTGCCCTCACGGGAAATCACCGTCAGGGCTACAGGGTTCTCGGCGGCAGGGTGTTGATCTTCCTTGACACCTTCGGGGGCGCTCTTGACCCCCAAAACCACCACGACGGAGTCTACACGGGAGCGGACGTTGCCTATATCGAGGAGCTGATGGAAAAGTATCCTTCAGGGGACGTCTATCTGATCGCCCACTACTTCGACACCGCCAAGGAAAGCGCCGCCTTTAAAAGGCTGGTGAAGGAAAACGACCGCATCAAAGCCCTTTTTGCAGGGCACACCCACAAAAGCGGAGTCGTCGATCTGGGGGCAGAATGGGGCAACAAGACCATCGCCCAGACGGGCAATTTTGCCTACTTCAAGGACTCGGCAAGTCAGTCCTTCTGGGGATTTCGTGAGCTGATCGTCAAAGCCGACGCCGCCTACAGCCAATATATCCTCACCGAAAGTGACGCCACGGTGGACGGCGTCAAGACCCACTTTGACCGCAAGATCTTAAATCAGGCAGGCTATTACGGCGAGCTTCCCCCACTGCCCGAAGAAAACGATCCCTTTGCGGGCTACAAGAGCCTTTCCGATAAGATAAACAAGGAAAGCATCTCGGGCGACGAGGGCGTGAAGGAGTCTAACCGTCTGGAGCTGATGTTTGACGGAAAGACCGACACCAAATGGTGCGTCCTGCCCACCGCCGCCGACCACTCGGTGACGGTCTTCTGGGAAATGATCGAGTCCGTCCGCATCGACGGCTACGCCCTTGCCACCGCAAACGACCATCTAAGCCGCTCGCCCTCCGCCTGGACGCTATACGGCAAAAACGAGCAGGGCGAAGACTGGGTGATCCTCAGCTCGGTCACCGACGGAAAGCTTCCCCAGGCGCTGTTCACCTACTCCGAGGTTTTCGAGATCGAAAATCCTCAAAGCTTCAAATATTACAAGATGACCTGCACCCAAAACGGCGGCGCAGAGCATTATCAATTCTCGGAGCTGACCCTGCTGCAAAGGAAGCAAGGCACTCCTTAGAAGGCGCGCGCGGCAGAACTGCGTCGTATTCCGGAGGATCTTATGAATAAAAAATCGCTTGCCGTTTATGCGGCAATTCTTGCCTGCATTCTGATGCTGGCGTCCTGCTCGGTGACGGGTACCACTTCCCCAAAGGAGTCCTCGGCACCCTCGGAAAGCGCGACCGATACGTCTGCGCCCACACCTACACCTACACCCATACCGACACCCACACCTACACCCATACCGACACCGACACCCACGCCCACACCGTCGCCCGAACCGCAGGGAACGGCAATGTACTTAAACCGCAACGCCACAGTACGAAGGACCCCCAAGGGCGAGGTCGCCTTCGCGCTGGCACTGCACGAGCAGGTGGTAGCGTACGAGGAAGAGCAGGGCTTTTTGCGCATTGAATGCGCCACGGGGCAGGGCTATCTTGAAAAGGACGCCCTTTCCGAAATCGCAACCGAGAAAAAGGGGATTCTCGTAGCCATTGACGCAGGTCACCAGAAAAAGGGCAACAACGAGAAGGAGCCGCTGGGCCCGGGCTCTGACGAATTGAAGATCAAGGTATCCTCGGGCACCCAGGGCGTTGTCACCGACATTCCCGAATACGAGCTGACCCTCGCCCTTGCCTTAAAGCTTGAAAAGGAGTTGCTTTTCAGAGGCTACGACGTGTTGATGATCCGCACCACCCACGACGTGAATATCAGCAACGCAAAGCGGGCGGAGGTTGCAAACGAAGCGGGTGCGGATATCTTCATCCGTATTCACGCAAACGGATCGGACGATCCCACCGACAAGGGGGTGCTGACCATATGTCAAACGCCTCAAAATCCCTACAACAGCAATCTTTATAAGCAAAGCGCAGCACTGTCAAAGGATCTTCTTGACGAAATTGCCTCTGCCGCGGGCTGTGAGAAGATGTTTGTTTGGGAAACCGACACCATGACCGGCATCAACTGGTGCAGGATCCCCGTTTCTATCGTGGAGGTGGGCTTTATGTCCTGCCCCGAGGAGGATCGCTTGATGGCAACAGACGATTACCGCAATCTGCTGGTAATGGGCATGGCAAACGGCATTGATCGGTATTTCAATCCTTGACTCGGGAAGCCACGGCAAAAGAAAAAAAGAAAGAGAGGAATAACGATGAACACCTTCCGCAATCCCCTTGCCGATTTTGACAGTCCCGATCCCTTTATCACCTACGACAAGGAAACGGGCTACTACTATTCGCTCTTCACCCGCCACGACTATCTGGAGCTTTTCCGCTCCAAGCACTTGGGCAATCTGATCAGAGAGGGCGAATCCAAAATCATCTACCGTCCCAATGGGGAAAAGGAGGGCATCTGGGGCGACATCTGGGCGCCCGAAATGCATAGGGGGTCTGACGGTGGCTGGTATATCTACACCAGCGGCAGGATCACCGAAGCAAGAGGCCCCAAGAGAATGATCGTCTTAAAAGCCCTTTCCCCCGACCCCTTCGGCGAGTGGGCGTTCGTGGGTATGCCCACCCCCGAGATCTTCTCCATCGACCCCACCTCCTATATGGCGGAGGACGGCACCCAATATCTTTGCAACTCCCGCGTGGACGAGGTGCATGGGCAGGTCATCGACCTTTACAAGATGAAGTCGCCCACCGAGCTTGACGTGGATAGCCGTGTCACCCTTGCCGTTGCCGAAAAGGAGTGGGAGCTCATCCCCCCGTACGTTGGCGACTGGGCGTGCGTTGAGGGCGGGTTCTTCGTCAAAAAGAATAACCGTCTTTTCATCATCTACTCGGCAAACGGCTGTTGGTCCGACCACTATCTGCTGGGGGTGTTAGAGCATACCGGCGGAGAGCTTTGTGACGCCGCCAACTGGAAAAAGCACGATAAGCCCCTTTTGACCTACGGAAACGGGGTGTTTGGCCCCGGTCACGCCTCCTTCTTCTATTCGCCCGACGGGACCGAGCTTTGGTGCGCCTACCACGGACTAAAAAGGCACAACGAAAAGGCAGAGCCCGACACCCGCTATATGAACGTGCAAAAGGTGGACTTTGATGAAACGGGCTATCCCGTGATGGGCGTTGCCATCGGCTATGAAACCGACATCCCCTGCCCTTCGGGGGAGGAAAGCGGAGCCAAGGATGCGGAATGACAATAATTTATAAAAAGATCCGAGCAATCGGGTCTTTTTTTACTGCTCAAGCTGCAAAAACGCTCTTTTGGGCGAAGTGCCGTAGCACCACGGGCAAACGATCGTGTCAACATCGAACATATCCGCTTCCCATACCCATATCCGCTTGTTGCAATGTGGACAACTCAAAAAAATGCGTTCTGCGCAGAATCCCGTCCTCAAGTGCGGTCCTTCCCAATTGCTCGACTCCTTTGTTTTTTCAAATATACGTTCTTTCATAGCTTTTTTCCTCCGTATTGTTTGTATGCACATGGCAACACGCCTATAATAACACCAAAAGGTGTTATTTGTCAACTCCATTCGGTGTTTTCTTGTATACTGCTTTCAAAAAGACACAGTACATACAATTTTGCGTCTTGATGGGAGGAAAACCGATGTTCATATATCCGCGCGTCAGGGATCTGAGAGAGGATCATGACAAGACCCAAAGGCAGATCGCCGAATTTTTGCATATGCAATTGACCGTCTATCAGCGTTACGAGCGGGGCGAGCGGGAGCTTCCCCTGTGGGCGGCAATCAAGCTTGCCGACTACTACGGTGTGACCCTTGACTATCTGGTGGGCAGAGAACGGGGCGGTGTTTGACCGCACAAAGGCGCACGGCAAGGATATTGCGCAAAGGAACAAAAACGGTAAAGAAACCGAAACAGGTCCGCTAAAATGCCCCTTTCATTTTAAGAAGGGGAAAAGCAGGGCAAAAGCACCCCTTTTTCTCTTCAACTCAACCAACGGTTAAGTTTTTTTTGAAGGGAAAGCCTTGCTTTCAAGGTCAAAGCGTGCTATACTGTAAAGCAAACGAAGCCCCGCGCAAGAAAAACAGGGGCGTCTATTTTTGATGAAAGAGAGTTTCCCATGAGCAAAAAAATGACCCTTCTCCTTTGTGCCCTTCTTTGCACACTCCTTTGCACCCTTTTTTGCGCCTGCGGAGAGGAGCTTCCCAATACCGAGCCGCCTTCTTCTGTCACCGAGCAGTCTGAAGACGACGGCTCTTCCGCCACGGAGCAATCCAAAGAAGAAAGCCCTTCTCCTTTGCCCCCTGAAAGTGAGACGTCCTCCCCTTCGGAGGAGGGCTGTGCCCACGGCAACGTGGAAATCCTGCCTGCGGTGGAAGCCACCTGCCAAAAAGAGGGCGTGAGCGAGGGAAGGCGTTGCAAGGATTGCGGCAAGGTGCTTTCAGAGCAGGTCGTCCTGCCCGTGGGCGGTCACAAGGAGGTTGTAGACGAGGCAGTAAAGCCCACCTGCTCCCAACTGGGTTGGACTGCGGGGGCTCATTGCGCATACTGCGGTGACACGTTAAAATGGCAGGAGCCCGTGGAAATGCCTCTTCACCAG
>JAGBIB010000092.1 GCA_017935195.1 Clostridia bacterium | reverse complement strand
TCGTCAACCATAACCAGCGCGTTATACTTGTCAGCCAGATCGCAAACACCCTGCAGATTGCAGATGATACCGTCCATAGAGAAGACGCCGTCGGTAGCGATCATCTTGATGCGGGCGCCGTCAGCGTCAGCCTGCTTCAGCTGTGCTTCCAGATCTTCCATATTGTTGTTTGCGTAGCGGTATCTCTTAGCCTTGCACAGACGAACGCCGTCGATGATGGAAGCGTGGTTGAGCTGGTCGGAGATGATAGCATCCTCAGCGGTCAGAAGAACCTCAAACAGACCTGCGTTTGCATCGAAGCAGGAGGAGTAGAGGATGGTGTCCTCGGTCTCGAAGAATTCTGCAACCTTCTTCTCGAGCTGCTTGTGGATGTCCTGAGTGCCGCAGATGAAGCGAACCGATGCAAGACCGTAGCCGTACTTGTCGTAAGCGTCCTTAGCCGCCTGAACCAGCTCCGCGTTGTCGGCCAGACCCAGGTAGTTGTTGGCGCACATATTGATCAGATCCTTGCCGTCTGCGTGGATATGTGCAGACTGGGGGGTCACGATGATTCTCTCGTTCTTCTCAACGCCCGAAGCCTTGATGCCGTCCAGCGTTTCTCTGTAGTATGCGTATACTTCATTCTTGTTCATAGCGCGTTACTTCCTTTCAAATTCAAGTAAAATATATTCTGTCGTCTTAGGCGATCAGTCGTTTACATCTGCCCAGTCAAGGATGACCTTACCGGACTGACCGGAGATCATTGCCTCAAAGCCCTTCTCGTAGTCCTTAACGGAGAAGCGGTGGGTCACGATTTTCTCAAGCGGGAAGCCTGCTTCAACCATAGCGGTCATCTTGTACCAGGTCTCGTACATTTCTCTGCCGTAGATACCCTTTAACTGCAGACCGTTCCAGATGATGGTGTTCAGGGGCAGTTCAACGGCATTCTTGGGCTGAATACCGAGCAGTGCCACACGGCCGCCGTTTGCCATAGCACCGATGAGCTGATTGAGTGCAAAGCGGTTACCGGACATTTCCATACCCACATCGAAGCCCTCAACGATGCCCAGCTCCTGCATCTTCTCTTCAAGAGCACCCTGTACGCCGGTATTGACGGTGGTCACGCCGAACTGAGCGGCAAGCTCCAGACGGTAGTCGTTAAGGTCAGTGATCACAACGTTTCTCGCACCGGAGAACTTTGCGATGGCAGCAGCCATAATACCGATGGGACCTGCACCCGTTACCAGCACGTCCTCGCCGATGGTGGTGAAAGAGAGGGCGGTGTGGGTTGCGTTTCCGAAGGGATCAAAAATGGAGTAAAGCTCTTCGGGGATACGAGGGGAGCAATGGATCACGTTGGTAGCGGGGATCACCAGATATTCGGCAAAAGCACCGTTACGGTTTACGCCTACGCCCTTGGTGGCGCGGCAGAGGTGTGCCTTACCTGCGCGACAGCTGCGGCAGGTTCCGCAAACGATGTGGCCTTCGCCCGAAACGATGTCGCCGATCTTTGCGGAGGTCACGTTCTTGCCAACCTCTACGATCTCGCCAACGTACTCGTGGCCTGCGGTGGTGCCCAGCTTGATGGTTTCCTGCGCCCAGCTGTTCCAGTCGTAGATATGTACGTCGGTTCCGCAGATAGCGGTCTTGTGGATCTTGATCTTTACGTCGTTGTCGCCAACCTCGGGGATCTCGACCCTTTTCATGGTCAGACCTTTCTCAGCCTTGTCCTTTACAAGTGCCCACATAGTTTGATTGCTCATAATACTTACTCCTTCTTTAGAAAAAATAAAAGTGGGAAACATAATTACCTACCTTGTATTATACACCAACGCGCACCACAATTCAAGAGCATTTTCAAAAAAACTTTTCTCTCTTTGCAAAAAAATAAGGACTGCCCCGCCTGTAAAAGAGGATGATCCCCAAAAAGCTTTTGTGTTTTTGGAAGGGATATAGACGAAGCTTGAAAGAACCGTTCCTGACGCCCGGTGAAAAGAAGAGCTTTTCTGTACTTTTGGCGAAGGCGCGATTCACCGCTATCGCATCGATGCTGCTTTTTTTGCAATATTTGCTCGGACGATTGACAAAACGAAAAAAAGACTATATAATAAAGGAAGTGATCTTGTAAAGACAAAGGAGAGTGCAATGGCGGCAAGCTATACCGAATTGCCCGCTTTTTACGACTTTTTGGGGGAGCACCCCGATTATGAGAAAATGGCGGAGCGTATTATAAATATATATGAAGAAAAAGGTGCCAAGGAAAGCGGGCTGATCTTAGACTTGGCTTGCGGTACGGGCAAGCTCACCTGCGCACTGCTTGAAAGAGGAGCTGATGTGATCGGCACCGACCTTTCTCCTGAAATGCTCATGCAGGCAAGGGATACTTGTATGCAAAAGGGTCATTCTCCTCTGCTTCTTTGCCAGGATATGAGAGATCTTGATCTTTACGGCACGGTGGATGTGACGGTTTGCGCCACCAACAGCCTCAATTATCTTGAAAACGAGGGCGAGCTTGAAAGGGTCTTTTCACTGGTGCATAATTTCCTCACCCCCGGAGGACTGTTCTTTTTCGATATCAATTCGCTTTATAAATTTGAGAAGCTGTACGGCGAAAATACCTACGTTTTTGAAAACGAAGACGTCTTTTGCGTGTGGGAGAACCAATACGAGGCAGAAGAGGGTGTGTGTGACTTCCGTCTGACCATGTTTGAAAAGGAACGGGGCGGGCGCTACCGCAGGCTGGAGGAGGAGCAGAGTCAGACCTATTTTGCGGAAGAGTTGGTTGAAAAGCTTCTGAAAAAGGCGGGTTTTGAGCTGATCGAAAAGGCGGGCGACCTTGAGGGCGGCACGGTAAAAGAGGAAAGTGCGGATCTGTTTTACGTCTGCAAATGCGTGAAATAAAACGCCAATCGGCAAAGACCAAGGAAATTTACCCCAAAATCCGTTTAAAATTTTTGGAATTCTCAAAACCTTGCCTCTATCAAAAGGCTTTCGAACGGCTCGGCGGGAAGCAAATCGTGAAGAATGAGGGAATTTACCCCCAAAATCCGTTTGAAATTTTTGGAATTCTCAAAACCTGCCTCTATCAAAAAGGCTTTCGAGCAGCTCGGCGGGGAGCGAATCGTGAAGAATGAGGGAATTTACCCCCAAAAATCCGTTTAAAATTTTTGGAATTCTCAAAACCTTTTTATAAAAAGGTTTTGAGCGGGGTGTTGGGGCAGAGCCCCAATATATAATATAAAGGAGAAAAAATGAGTTCTAAGATTACGAGAGGAATGACGAGCGACGGATCGGCGCGCTTTTTTGTAATAAATTCCACCGAAATGGTGAACGAGGCGGTTCGTTTGCACCACACCATGCCCACGGCAACGGCGGCGCTGGGAAGGGTGTTGACGGTGACCTCGCTGATGGGCAGTATGCTTAAAAACAAGGGTGACAGCCTGACGGTGCAGTTCCGTGGGGATGGACCCGTGGGAACGGTATTGGCGGTTTCCGACTATTACGGCAACGTGAAGGGGTACGTGGGAAATCCCTCCTGCGACCTGCCCTTGAAAGCAAACGGCAAGCTGGACGTGGGCGGAGCCATCGGAGCAGGCGGGCTTTACGTGCTGAAGGATGAGGGGGAGAAGGAACCCTACACGGGCATTTCACCCATCGTTACGGGCGAGGTGGCGGAGGATCTGACCCACTATTTTGCCATCAGCGAGCAGACGCCCACTCTTTGCTCGCTGGGGGTCTTGGTGGACACCGATCTTTCCTGCAAGGCGGCAGGAGGGGTGATCGTGCAGCTTTTGCCCTTTGCGGAGGACGGGGTGATCGATGCACTTGAAAAAAATGCACCGAAAATTACAAATATTTCGCGGCTTTTTGATGCGGGTCTTTCAAACGAGGAGATCGCGGCGATCGCTCTCGAGGGCATAGAATACGATTTATTTGACGAGATCGAGGTGGACTATCACTGCGATTGCTCTAAGGAGAGAATGGCAAGAGGCATCTGCTCACTGCCCGAAAAGGATATTGACGAGCTTTTTGAAAAAGAAAAAAATATTGAAACGGTTTGCCACTTTTGCGGAAAAACTTACGGCTTTTCCGAAGAGGAGGTCAGGGGTCTGAGAAAGAACTGACAAGAAATAAGGGAAAGTCTGTGCTTTTTTGCACTGAAAGTGCAGACTTTCCTTGATTTTGGAAGCTTTTGAAAAAAACCAAAAAAACTTGAAAAAAATTGAAAAAAGGTATTGACAAATCGATTTGCCTGTGCTATAATAACCACCGTCGCAGGTGAGCAGCGCACCCAACGGTGAAGCGAATCTGTACGGGAGCATAGCTCAGCTGGGAGAGCATCTGCCTTACAAGCAGAGGGTCATAGGTTCGAGCCCTATTGTTCCCACCATTTTGGCCCGGTAGTTCAGTTGGTTAGAACGCTAGCCT